>NZ_JBFSUX010000013.1:0-104410 GCF_041467595.1 Vibrio sp. 10N.247.311.13
TTCCAGCTAAATATCCGTTTAGATTCAAACAGTAATGCTTATCCGAACGGCATTGACCTAAAGTAGGCGGCCTTGGTTGATCTATTTAGATATTAATCTAGCTCTTTCTCTGCTTGTTTTGCTTTCTCTATCATAGGAGTGATTGTTGAGCCTTGAACTAGAATAGAGAACACAACAACGGCGTATGTCATGACAAGGATTATCTCTTTAACATCGATTGCTTTGTCTTCAATTACCCAGATACCTGAAGGGATTGAAAGTGCCATGGCTAGTGCTAAGCCACCGCGTAAACCACCCCAAGTTAGAATCTTAATCGACCACGGGTTGTAAGTTCTAAAGCGTTTAAATCCGATGTAAGACAAGAAAACACTCAAGTAACGTGCACTCAATACTAGAGGGACTGCGAAAGCCATTAAGATCCAATCTTCTTGGTGGAATTTGAATAACAGCATCGACATACCAATTAGTAGGAATAATACGCCGTTTAAGAATTCATCTATCAATTCCCAGAAATGATCTAAGTGATCTTCACTCTCTTTTGAGAATCCGATAAAGCGAGTCCAGTTACCAATCATGATACCTGAGACCACCATCGCTAATGGTCCTGATACATGTAGAACTTCAGCAAACGCATAACCAGCAGTTGGAATGCCGATGGTTAATAGCAACTCCATCGAGTGGTCGTCGGTGTTGCTGATTAGGTAATGGAATACAAGACCTAAAACAAAACCGTAGACGATGCCGCCAATTGCCTCTTGAACGAATAGCATGGTCACACTACCGACGGTTGGCGCTTCTGTGCCGAATGCGATAGTAAATAGGGTTACGAAGATAACTAAGCCAAAACCATCGTTGAATAGAGATTCTCCCTCGATTTGAGTAGAGATTCTTCTGGGAGCGTCGAGTTTCTTTACTATTGCTAGCACGGCGATGGGATCGGTTGGTGAGATAAGAGAACCGAACAGTAAGCAGTAAATGAGATCGAATTGGATGCCGATGAACTGACAGAATCCATAAAGAACAAAACCAATAAAGAAGGTCGAGAATAGAGTCGCACCGAGTGCAAGTACTGTGATTTCCCATTTTTGGTCTTTAAGGTTTGGGAGTTTGATCCCTAAGCCGCCAGCAAATAGTAGGAAGCCTAATATCCCTTTAAGTAGGAAGTCTTCAAAATTAATACTGGCAACCGTTTCAGAAGCAATGTCGGCTAATTGAAACCAGTTGTTTTGGCCCGCAATGATAATTAAAAGAGACAGCATCATTGAGCCTGCTGTGATGGCGATGGTTGTTTGCATTTTACCAATTTTGCTATTAACAAAGGCAATGAGCATGGCTGCAGCAGACAAGAAGCATAAGGTGTAATAGACCGACATTGGGGTACCAACATGTAACAAAGTATGAATATGAATTTTCGTTGTCTCATGCTCAAATAGCAAACACTTTTTGTCAGGACTCGGTAATCAATTTCCTCTTTTAGACGTCTAGACTCCTTTTTAATGTGTGATAGGATGGAAGCATAATTAAAGGAATGAGGTTGTACCGTGGGAAGTAATGTAAGGCAAAAGATTGATGCTCTGTTGAAGCAACGAATTTTACTGATTGATGGTGGCATGGGCACCATGATTCAGGACTATAAATTGGAAGAGCAAGACTATCGTGGTGAACGCTTTGCGGATTGGCATAGTGACTTAAAGGGTAACAATGACCTTTTGGTACTTACACAACCTAAGCTTATCAAAGATATCCATATGGAGTATTTGGAAGCTGGGGCTGACATCCTCGAAACCAATACCTTTAACGCTACAACCATCGCTATGGCCGACTATGATATGGAAAGCCTTAGTGAAGAGATTAACTTTGCTGCTGCCAAGCTTGCTCGTGAAGCAGCTGATGAATGGACTGCAAAGACCCCAGATAAACCTCGCTTCGTCGCGGGTGTATTAGGTCCAACCAACCGAACTTGTTCTATCTCGCCTGATGTAAACGATCCAGGTTACCGTAATGTTAGCTTTGACGAACTGGTTGAAGCCTATTCTGAATCGACTCGCGCGCTCATTAAGGGCGGTTCAGATTTAATTCTTATTGAAACTATCTTTGATACGTTAAACGCGAAAGCGTGTGCCTTTGCCGTTGAATCTGTTTTTGAAGAGGTGGGTATTGCTCTTCCAGTGATGATTTCCGGTACCATCACTGATGCATCAGGTCGTACCCTTTCAGGACAGACGACAGAAGCATTCTACAACGCCCTTCGTCATGTAAAACCAATCTCATTTGGATTGAACTGTGCATTGGGCCCTGATGAACTGCGTGAGTATGTCGGTGAGATGTCTCGTATCTCAGAGTGCAATGTTTCTGCTCACCCTAATGCGGGTTTGCCTAATGCATTTGGCGAGTATGACCTTTCTCCTGAGGATATGGCTGAACATGTTAAAGAGTGGGCTGAAAGTGGCTTCTTGAACCTAATTGGTGGGTGTTGTGGTACTACTCCAGAGCATATCCGTGAAATGGCTGAGGCCGTTGAAGGTGTAACGCCGCGTCAATTGCCAGACTTACCAGTTTCTTGTCGTCTTTCGGGACTAGAGCCACTGACGATAGCTAAAGAATCTTTGTTCGTGAATGTAGGTGAGCGGACCAATGTCACTGGTTCTGCGCGTTTCAAGCGTTTGATCAAAGAAGAGCTTTACGACGAAGCATTGAGTGTTGCTCGCGAGCAAGTCGAAAATGGCGCTCAGATTATCGATATCAACATGGATGAAGGGATGCTAGACGCCGAGGCGTGTATGGTTAAATTCCTGAATCTATGTGCTTCAGAACCTGAAATCTCGAAAGTACCTGTTATGGTCGATTCTTCTAAGTGGGAAGTTATCGAAGCTGGCCTAAAGTGTATTCAAGGCAAAGGCATCGTTAACTCAATCTCTCTAAAAGAAGGCAAAGAGAAGTTTGTTGAGCAAGCCAAATTAGTTCGTCGTTATGGTGCTGCTGTCATCGTGATGGCGTTTGATGAAGTCGGGCAGGCTGATACTCGAGAGCGTAAAGTCGAAATCTGTACCAATGCCTACAACATTCTTGTTGATGAAGTCGGTTTCCCACCAGAAGATATTATTTTTGACCCGAATATTTTCGCAGTGGCTACTGGTATCGATGAGCATAATAACTATGCGGTTGATTTCATTGAAGCAGTAGGAGACATCAAACGCGATCTCCCGCATGCGATGATCTCTGGCGGTGTGTCGAATGTTTCATTCTCATTCCGTGGTAATAACTACGTCCGTGAGGCTATTCACGCGGTATTCCTATATCACTGTTTTAAAAACGGTATGGATATGGGCATTGTAAACGCTGGTCAGTTGGAAATTTACGATAATGTTCCAGAAGATCTGCGTGATGCTGTTGAAGATGTCGTACTAAACCGTCGTGATGATTCGACTGAAAGATTGCTGGATATGGCGACCGAATACCTAGAGCGTGCTGTTGGTAAGGTTGAAGATAAATCTGCATTAGAGTGGCGAACTTGGCCTGTAGAGAAGCGTTTGGAGCACTCTTTGGTAAAAGGTATCACCGACTTTATTGTTGAAGATACCGAAGAAGCTCGTGTTAATGCCTCTCGTCCTATTGAAGTGATTGAAGGTCCTCTAATGGACGGAATGAACGTTGTTGGTGACCTGTTTGGTGAAGGTAAGATGTTCTTACCACAGGTTGTAAAGTCTGCGCGTGTGATGAAACAGGCGGTTGCCCATTTAGAACCATTCATTAATGCATCCAAAGAAGTGGGCGCAACTAACGGTAAGATTTTGTTAGCGACCGTTAAAGGTGACGTTCACGATATCGGTAAAAATATCGTTGGTGTGGTTTTACAGTGTAATAACTACGAAATTATCGACTTAGGTGTGATGGTTTCTTGCGAGAAGATTCTCAAGGTAGCGAAAGAAGAGAATGTCGACATTATTGGCCTGTCTGGGCTGATTACACCGTCTCTTGATGAAATGGTACATGTTGCTAAAGAAATGGAGAGACAGGGTTTCAAGCTGCCTCTTCTGATTGGCGGCGCAACCACATCTAAAGCTCACACAGCAGTTAAGATTGAGCAGAATTATTCAGAACCTGTTGTATACGTAAATAATGCCTCGCGTGCAGTGGGTGTTTGTACTTCACTACTTTCTGATGAATTGAAACCCGCTTTCGTTGAGAAGCTGGATATCGATTACGATCGCGTTCGAGATCAGCACAATCGTAAGAAGCCTCGTACCAAGCCTGTCACGCTTGAAAGAGCTCGTGCCAATAAAGTTGCTATCGATTGGGATGCGTATACGCCACCGGCACCCGCTAAGCCGGGAGTTCACATTTTCAATGATTTTGATGTAGCTACTCTGCGTCAGTACATCGATTGGACTCCATTCTTCATGACATGGTCATTGGTTGGTAAGTACCCTGCGATCCTTGATCATGAAGAAGTGGGTGAAGAAGCAAAACGTTTATTCAAAGATGCCAATGATTTACTGGATCGCGTAGAGAAAGAGAAGCTGCTTGAAGCGCGTGGTATGTGTGCCATGTTCCCAGCGAACAGTGTTGGTGATGATATTGAAGTGTATACCGATGAATCTCGTACCGAAGTTCTAAAAGTTCTACACAACCTTCGTCAACAAACAGAGAAACCAAAAGGCTTTAACTATTGCCTGTCAGATTACATTGCGCCAAAAGAAAGCGGTAAAGCGGATTGGATTGGTGGCTTTGCGGTAACCGGTGGTATTGGTGAGCGAGAACTGGCTGATGAATACAAAGCGAAAGGTGATGACTACAACGCAATCATGATTCAAGCGGTTGCTGACCGATTGGCTGAAGCGTTCGCGGAGTATCTGCATAAAGAAGTGAGAAAGGATATTTGGGGCTACTCGCCAGATGAGGACTTGTCTAACGACGATTTGATTCGAGAGAAATACCAAGGTATCCGTCCTGCTCCAGGTTATCCTGCTTGTCCAGAGCACACAGAGAAAGGCACGTTGTGGGAGTTGATGGACGTTGAGAAGGCTATCGATATGTCACTGACGTCTAGCTACGCGATGTGGCCTGGTGCTTCAGTATCAGGGATGTACTTCTCACACCCTGATGCTCGGTACTTTGCGATAGCCCAGATTCAACAGGATCAAGTAGATAGCTATGCCGACCGTAAAGGCTGGGATATGTTGGAAGCTGAGAAGTGGTTAGGGCCAAATATCAACTAACTCTGGAATCAGTGAGTTGTTCGTAAAGCTAGAAAGAGAAAGGGTTGCTTAATCGCAACCCTTTTTGTATTTGTGATTTGGTTAACTCAACCCTATCTATTAATTGACTTCTTATTCAAAAAGCTCTTGATGCAGTTTTTGAATTGCTAACTTAGATACAGGTTCATCCAACAAGAAGCACAGATTGTGTGGGCTTGCTCCGTAACAAATCATACGTAGGTTGAAATCTTCTAGAGTGCCGAATACCTGCTTTGCATAGCCTTTGCTTTCGCTCATGTTGTTACCAATAAGAGCAACCAGGCATAGGTCATGCTCAATATCGACAGAACACAGCTCTTCAAGCTCAAGGCGAGCGGCTTCAGGTAACTGAGGAGCACCACCTGATGTGTCTGTTTGATCCAGCGTAAGTGACACACTGATCTCTGAGGTAGTGATAAGATCGACAGAGATCTTATGTTTAGCAAGGATCTCGAACACTTTTGCCAAGAAGCCATAGGCATGGAACATGTTAGCACTGCGTAGCGTAACCATGGTTTGGTTGCAGCGTAGGGCAAGCGCTCTAAATAGAGGAGAGCTCTCAACTTCTTGACGAATCCAAGTACCACCTAACTCTGGCGCTTTAGAAGAGCCGACAAATACCGGTATTTGGTGGCGTAGTGCAGGTACTAGAGTCGATGGGTGCAAGATCTTCGCACCAAAGTTTGCCATTTCCGATGCTTCACTAAAGCTGATCTCTGGGATAGGAGAAGCTTTAGGTGCAATACGAGGGTCAGTGGTGTAGATACCCGGAACATCCGTCCAGATTTCTAGACCAATCGCCTGTACAGATTCGGCAATCAGTGCTGCTGAGTAATCACTGCCACCGCGGCCTAAAGTCGTGGTGTTACCTTCGCTATCAGCGCCGATAAAACCTTGGGTAACGACAACTTGTTGTTGGCAAAGTGGAATCAGTTTCTCTTGCGCTAGAGCGGCAATATCTTCTAGTTGAGGTTCGGCTTTACCAAAATCATCATTAGTACGCATCACATCTCTGATATCAAAGCGAACAGCAGGAGTGCCTCGTTCAGAGATGATCTGAGCCAAGATGTGTGTCGACATCAACTCGCCACATGCGACAAGGTGATCCGTCAGTTTAGTACTTGTTTGGAATGATGCGGCCTCTGCAGCGCTCGCAATGTCATCAAGAATGCTGTGGACTTCTTTTTCGATGCTGATTGGATCTGCGAGTTGGTCAAGAATTGCGTTGTGAATGTCCGCTAATTGCGCCATTAGTTCCTGACGACGAGCTTTGTCTTGAACACCATTTGCTAGTTCAACCAGCAAGTTAGTGACACCAGAGCATGCACTACTCACGACCAGTTTCGTGTTTGAGTTGTTTTCAATAATGGCAGCACAACGGCTCATTGCTTCAAAGTTGGCAACACTTGTTCCACCAAACTTAGCGACATTAAAAGAACCAGCTACATTAGATGCACTCACGATATATCTCCCACGACTTCCTAAAATAAAATTACGGTTGGGTAATCCAACGTCCGATGTTTTTCGAAGAGAGTTTTAGAGCAAAAAGAGAGGAATTATTAGAATAGTAACCTCAGAAGCTCTTCACCATATAGAAATGGCGACAGTTGAAGGGATTCAGCCCGCTCAACCGATAATAAAGGTCCTGCATCCTTTTATTATCTCGGCACTGCTCCCCATAAATGTTTTGTATTGGAAATGCGGTTCCACAAAACATCTGCCTGGGCAGTGCTCCTCTTCTGCTAGATAGCCGTTTCATTGAACGTTTTTGTGGTAACAATGTCAATCCGTAACTTGAGATAATTGAAAAATAATTTTAACAATTATGTGACAGTGGTTTGACCTCAATACTTATGGCTAATTGCTGAGGTAATCAATTTGCTTTAGGGTGGATTGTTCACAACATTAACGTAAGGGATGTACATGTCTAATTTACCACTCACTACTGCTATCGATAGCTTTTATCCACCACACCGAACGTTAATGGGACCTGGTCCTTCAGATATCTCACCTCAAGTGTTACAGGCTTTGAGCCGTCCAACCATAGGTCACTTAGATCCGCTGTTTATTGCGATGATGGACGAGCTTAAACAGCTTCTTAAATACGCTTTTCAGACTGAAAACGAATTTACGATTGCCGTTTCTGCACCGGGTAGTGCGGGTATGGAGACCTGTTTTGTTAACTTGATTGAGCCTGGTGAAAAGGTGATTGTTTGTCGTAACGGTGTCTTCGGTGAGCGTATGCGAGAAAACGTGGTGCGTTGTGGTGGCGAAGCCATCCTTGTTGATGACGAATGGGGCAAGCCCGTTTCAGTTGAAAAGGTAGAACAAGCATTGGCAGAAAACCCCGATGCCGTTGCTGTTGCATTTGTGCATGCAGAGACATCAACCGGAGCGTTATCTGATGCTCAAGCTATCTCTGCTGTCGCTCGTCAGTTTGATGCGTTAACGATTGTTGATGCAGTGACATCATTAGGTGGTGTTCCATTGCTGGTTGATGAGTGGCAGCTTGATGCGGTTTATTCTGGCAGCCAAAAGTGTCTGTCTTGTGTGCCAGGGCTATCTCCAGTGACTTTCTCTCAGCGTGCGGTTGATAAAATGAAAGCCCGTAAAGCACCAGTGCAAAGCTGGTTTTTGGATCAAAGTTTAGTATTAGGTTACTGGAGTGGAGAAGGTAAGCGTAGCTACCACCATACCGCACCCGTGAACAGCCTTTATGCTCTGCATGAGTCGCTGGTTTTGTTGAAAAATGAAGGCTTAGATAATGCGTGGTCTCGCCATCACGCAATGCACCAAGAGTTGAAAGAAGGCGTAGAAGCTCTAGGGTTAAAGTTTGTGGTTGATGAAGAGAGCCGCCTGCCGCAGCTTAATGCACTTTATTTCCCAGAAGGAATTGATGAGGCTAAGATCAGAACGCAGCTTTTAGAAGAATATAATATTGAAATCGGTGCTGGGCTTGGCTCTTTGGCTGGTAAGGCATGGCGTATCGGCCTAATGGGTTACGGTGCTCGTAAAGAGAATGTCGCGTTGTGCCTAAAAGCGCTAAAAGATGTTTTGAAGTAGCTGCATGAACTGAAATTAAAAAGAAAAGCGCACGAGAGATCGTGCGCTTTTTTGTATCTACCCCAAGCTCCTACTGCCTACTAAGTGAAGCTTGCGTTGCGAATTCTTAACATTATTCTGCAGACGAAACGTTATCTTCTGCTTGTGACACTTTCTTATACTGAACCTTTGAAAAGTCTCTGTTAGGGAATAAAAAGTTCGCTTCGCTACGAATTTGCTCTGCTTTACTTTCTTCTCCTAGGCCTTGATACGCCAGAATCAGATTGCTGTAGAAAGCCGGTCTTGGTTTGCTCTTAATGATCTCCAGTGACCAATCGATGTAAGGCTGTATAAGGCTCGGGTCGGCTTTGTAGAGGCCGATATTAAGGTAAGTGCTGTATATATCCCAATCGTAGCGATCTTTCCACACCACTGGGTTCGTTACCTGCTTAAGAATGTCCGGATTTTTCGGCTTAGACAGTTCAAACTTAGTCAGTACATAGTTGGTGTGCAGGGCGCTCAACATATAAAAACTGACCAAAATAGGGAGCACTAAGCTCAACACTCTAAATAGGGTCTTGCTGATGATACTGAACGACTGTTGATAATGTCGGGAAGAGCGCTGATCTACCCAGTAAATCAATATAATGAATGTTATCCAGTGAATCGCCGAGTGGTAAAAAGGATACTCAAGTTGAGAGTGCAAAAGGATTGGGATAAATAACGCGAGCAGGGCTAGACGTGTTCCCTTTGCTGAACTTGTTATGCGTGACATCACCAATATTGCAGCAATCAAGATTCCGATGATTGGTACAATCCCCCCTTCAACTCCCCAAAACAGGAACTCATTGTGCGGGTGATCCATTGAAGGAAGACCTGGATGATAGTTCGAGTTGAGTTGATGTTGGCGAGCTGTATATAGCGTGTATTCAGACTCAAATTTCCCGTAACCATAACCTGTAAATGGCTTTTCGATCATCATATCTAAAGCTTGCGGGAACGTATAAGCGCGCGGGCTTTCTAGGTTCGCTTTCTTGCTAGCGAGGCTATCAGTCGCACTTAGGCTGATCACCGAAAAAGCGACGACGACACCGACGAGCACTGATGCGCACCATCCGTAGAAGCGTTTCTTGGTCGAGAACTTGTATAGATAGGGCAGAATGCAGATAAACCCAATGACAGCGGCCAACCATCCGGTACGTGATGCAATGATGATCAGCAAGGGCACGGTTAAGGTTGGAGTTAAATACAGTAGGAATGATTCGCTGATCTTATGGTTATATTTAGCCGGCTGCCTTGCTAAAAGGTAAGCGGACAGCACAAAACCAGTAGCAAGAAAGCTTGCCATTACATTCGGTTGTTGAAATATCCCATATGGTCGGTTTGCAGCAGTGTTGTAGCCAAATAGGTTGCCAGGTTCTAATAAGAAATATTGCACATAGCCAAATAGTGCTTGTATAACAACAGCAAGTACAATGAACCACAACATACGTTGCTTGTGTTTATTGCTGAACTTAAATTGCTGCAGCACCACAAATAAGGCAAAGCCCGCCCACAATCCAAGCAAGCGTCCTGACGCTCCTTGAGGTGCAGCATTGCTGTATAAAATGGGTAGCGTGAGTATGATGCAGCTAATCAACAAGCCAATTGTTAATTTGGAATACTTGAGTACTCGATTGGTCGCGAGTTGGTAAAAGCCAATCGCTAGCGTGAAGCTTAGCGCTAGCCAAGTGGTAGGGTTAAAGGATAGAGCAAGGCCCGAACCACCAGGATTCGGCATAAAAAAATGCATAGCTAACAAGAATACAACAGCTAAAGAAGCCAGAAATGCTTTGTTGAGTGGTAGCTGAGTGACCTGATTTTCTAGCTGAGTACCGCTAGTGTGTATTGTTGCCATAAATCCCTAACCTTATAAAAACAGAGCTTGTTCCTTCTGAAACAAGCTCTGTTACTTTAACATTTTTCTGTCTGCCCGCAGGGCGCTATTTTACACCTACTTCAAATTTAACATAGGCTTAAGGAAGCGAGCAGTGTGTGAACCTTCGACTAACGCCACATCTTCAGGTGTACCCTCTGCAACAATCTCACCACCACCTTGCCCACCTTCTGGGCCAAGATCTAGGATCCAGTCTGCTGTTTTAACGACATCTAGGTTGTGCTCAATCACGACAACTGTATTACCGTGATCACGCAGTCTATGTAATACCGTCAGTAGCTGCTGGATATCGTGGAAATGAAGGCCTGTTGTTGGCTCATCGAGAATGTATAAGGTTTTTCCCGTGTCTCGTTTAGACAGTTCACGCGCTAATTTAACACGCTGAGCTTCACCACCAGATAAGGTTGTAGCTGCTTGCCCTAAGCGAATGTAAGAGAGGCCAACGTCCATTAAAGTTTGCAGTTTACGAGCGATAACAGGTACCGGGTTGAAGTATTCACGAGCATCTTCCACAGTCATCTCTAGAACTTCGTCAATGGTTTTACCTTTGTAGCGGACCTCTAGAGTCTCACGGTTATAGCGCTTACCTTTACACACATCACAAGGCACATACACATCGGGTAAGAAGTGCATCTCTACCTTGATTACGCCGTCTCCCTGACAAGCCTCACAACGACCACCACGAACGTTAAAGCTGAATCGACCTGGCTTGTAACCACGAGAACGTGATTCCTGAGTGCCCGCGAATAGTTCACGAATAGGGGTGAAAATCCCTGTGTAGGTCGCAGGGTTTGATCTTGGTGTACGACCGATAGGGCTTTGATCTATGTCGATTACCTTATCAAAATGTTCTAACCCTTTAATCTTTTTGTGCTTTGCTGGAACTGCAGTCGTGGCACCGTTTAATTGAGTGTGGGCGACTTTAAAGAAGGTATCGTTGATAAGCGTTGATTTACCCGAACCTGATACGCCCGTAATACAACTGAACAAGCCAACAGGAATTGTCGCGGTCACATTCTTTAGGTTGTTCCCCGTTGCGCCAACGATCTCGACGACCTTTTTCTTGTCGATAGGCGTTCTCTTTTCAGGCACTGCAATTTCTTTAGCACCGCTCAGGTATTGGCCTGTCAAAGAGTTCAGGTTTTCGATGATGTCTTGCATGGTACCTTCTGCCACCACGTGACCACCGTGCACCCCTGCTCCTGGACCGATATCGATAACATGGTCAGCACAACGAATTGCATCTTCGTCATGTTCCACAACAAGTACCGTATTACCTAAGTCTCTCAGGTGAATTAAGGTTTGCAATAGACGTTCATTATCGCGCTGGTGGAGACCAATTGATGGCTCATCAAGTACATACATAACGCCAACTAAACCGGCACCGATTTGGCTCGCCAAACGAATACGTTGCGCCTCACCACCAGACAGCGTTTCAGCACTGCGTGATAGGTTAAGGTAGTTCAAACCAACGTTGACTAAGAAATGCAGACGATCATTGATCTCTTTCATCACTTTATCTGCGATCTGCCCACGTTGACCGTCTAGCTTCAATTCTTGGAAAAATTGTAGTGCGTCAGCAATGCTAAGTTCAACGATTTCCGGAAGTGTTGTATCACCAATGAAAACATTGCGAGCTTCTAATCTCAGGCGAGTGCCATCACAGCTAGAGCACGATTTGGTTGAGATGTATTTAGCAAGATCTTCACGCACTGCGCTCGATTCAGTATCACGGTAACGGCGCTCCAAGGTATTTAAAATGCCCTCAAATGGATGACGCTTAACCCGAATATCACCTCGGTCATTGATGTACTTGAATTCCACTTCAGTACGACCTGATCCTTTTAGAATGATCTCTTGAGTCTTTTTCGGTAGAGAATTAAATGGCGCATACAGATCAAAACCATAATGTTCTGACAGCGACGTTAGCATTTGGAAATAGTAGTAGTTCTTTTGATCCCAACCTTTTATCGCACCTTCAGCAATGCTTAGGTTCTCATCTAAAATCACTCGGCTTGGATCAAAATACTGTTGAACACCAAGACCATCACACGTACCACATGCTCCTGCCGGGTTATTAAATGAGAACAGGCGAGGCTCAAGCTCTTGCATGCTGTAACCACATTTAGGACAAGCGAAGTTAGCAGAGAATACGATCTCTTCTTGATCCGTTTCGTCCATCCAGCCGACGACAGCGATACCGCCAGAGAGCTCTAATGTGGTCTCGAATGACTCGGCTAAACGCTGTTGAAGATCAGGACGAACCTTGAATCTGTCTACCACAACTTCAATGGTGTGCTTCTTATGAAGTTCAAGTGCTGGTGGATCGGATAGATCACAGGTTTCACCATCAATTCGGGCTCGGATAAAGCCTTGCGCAGCTAAGTTTTCCAGTGTTTTAACATGCTCACCTTTGCGCTCTTTGACAATCGGTGCCATCAACATCATCTTTGAGCCTTGAGGCAGTTCTAAGACCTTATCGACCATTTGACTGATGGTTTGTGCTGCTAGAGGGATGTTGTGGTCTGGACAGCGAGGTTCGCCTACTCGCGCATACAATAATCTGAGGTAATCATAGACTTCGGTAATGGTACCGACGGTTGAGCGAGGGTTATGTGAAGTCGATTTTTGTTCTATTGAGATAGCTGGAGACAGACCTTCAATATGATCGACATCAGGCTTTTCCATAAGAGATAGAAATTGACGAGCGTAAGCAGACAGAGATTCAACATAACGACGCTGACCTTCTGCGTAGAGTGTGTCAAACGCAAGTGACGACTTTCCTGACCCCGATAATCCGGTGATGACAGTCAGTTTGTCACGTGGAATGGTTAGGTTGACGTCTTTGAGGTTATGCGTACGAGCGCCTCTAATTTCTATTTTATCCATCTCAATAGACCATGTAATTTTAAGTGGCTAAAGTATTACATAGAGTGAGATTTGTGCAAAGTTTTACTGGATAAAAAAACAGTAAACAAAAAGGGCGACTCAAAGAGTCGCCCTTTCTAAAATCAGTAACGTTAGTGATTAACCAGTCGTTATGCTTCTTTCTTGGTCGAGTGTTTACCTAGCTCGATTTGCTGCTGGTCTTTCTTGTATAGGTTTTCGAAGCAGTAGTTTGTTGCTTCGATATAGCCTTCAACACTACCACAGTCAAAACGTTGGCCTTTAAATTTGTAAGCCAATACACAGCCTGCTTTTGCCTGTTTTAGCAATGCATCAGTGATCTGGATTTCGCCGCCTTTACCTGGTTCTGTCTGCTCGATTAATTCAAAGATATCTGGAGTCAGAATATAACGACCAATGATCGCTAGGTTGCTTGGTGCTGTACCTTGCTCTGGCTTCTCTACCATGTCATCAACTCGGAAAAGGTCATCTTTGATCATTTCGCCAGAGATAACACCGTACTTGTGAGTATCTTCTTCTGGAACTTCTTGTACAGCAACAATAGAACAGCGGAACTGTTTGTATAGCGCAACCATCTGAGCTAGCACGCCTTGTTGCTCGTTCACACAAAGGTCATCAGCAAGTACTACTGCGAACGGTTCATCGCCTACAAGTTCGCGACCCGTTAAAATAGCATGGCCAAGGCCTTTCATCTCACGTTGACGAATGTAGGTGAAGTTTGCCGCTTCAATCGTTTCACGGATATTAACCAATAGGTCTTCTTTATTGGTGCCGCTAATCTGGTGCTCAAGCTCGTAGTTTTTATCAAAGTGATCCATGATCGAGTGCTTACCACGTCCAGTAACGATGCACATTCCATCCATACCAGCTTCGATAGCTTCCTCTACACCGTATTCAATCAGAGGTTTGTTTACTACAGGCATCATTTCTTTAGGCATTGACTTGGTTGCAGGTAAAAAACGTGTACCGTAGCCAGCTGCCGGGAAAAGGCACTTTTTGATCATGATAAGACCCTTTATCTATAATAATTATTGATTCAACCTGAGTGGTTGATATTTCTGAGGGCAACTCTAGCATAAGTTATGTCGAAAATTCAGCAACAATAGCCATGGTTTACTAGAGCTTCCCTCAAAATTATCGTCAGACTAAGAGGTGGGTCGATTATGCAAGCAGGTTCTGGTTTGCCCATGCTATCGCTTGAACTCTATTTTTTACCGCAAGCTTACGGAATATTTGATAGAGGTGAGATTTAACCGTGAACTCACTAATAAACAAGTCATCGGCGATTTGTGTGTTTGAAGACCCGGATTGAAGACAGCGAATCACCTGGATCTCACGAATGGTTAAATCAACATTGGTTGGTGTGGTGTTGGTATTGACCATATTGCGATAATAAAACAACAGTTGATTGGTTACCTTCCTTGGCAGCCAGTTATCGCCATCAATGACTTCTTGAAGACCACGAGCAATCTTGTCCTTTTGTTCAGTGTTGTAAAAGAGTCCTTTTAGTACCCCATAGGTAAGAAGCTCTGAGGTTGGAAGTTGCTGGGGGACATTGAATAAAATGATTTCGTGATTTTTCCACATAACAGTCAGGTTAGGACAAATAATCAGTAGTTGTGGTACCTCTCTGTAATCGACGAGCAAGATCCGGTTACTCTGCTTTCTATCAACTAGCATTAATTCGTCGGGTGTCATTTTGTAGAGAACAATAGATAAATGCTTTTCTATCTCTTTTACATGTAGATAGGTATCGTTTGGGTCGATGCACAGAAAGTGTAAAGTGCGAGCGTATCTTGATTTTCTCATTGAAACGTCCTGTTTGAGTGGGATTAGATTCCACGTTGTCATGTAGGCTTTAGCTTCTCTAGCGCCTTGATAGTGACTTGCGTTGAATATCAATTATCAAAGTAAATGAGTGGTTTGTAAGTGGAGAAAAAAGCAACATCGCTCTGAATATCATGATTTGTTACGTTTTTATTCTTTGTAGTGAGGAGAGAATAGGAATGCGATTTATCACTGCAGAAAAGCATGCTATTCTTGTGCGCTAAAATTTTCTGAGACTATGAATTTAGACGGAGCAAATCATGGCTAGCCGTGGAGTTAACAAAGTTATATTAGTGGGTAACCTAGGTAATGACCCTGAAATTCGTTACATGCCAAATGGCGGCGCAGTAGCGAACATTACCATTGCAACGTCAGAGTCATGGCGTGATAAAGCAACTGGCGAGCAGCGTGAAAAAACAGAATGGCACCGTGTTGCTCTGTTTGGCAAGCTTGCGGAAGTTGCTGGTGAGTACCTACGTAAAGGTTCTCAAGTTTACATTGAAGGTCAACTTCAAACACGTAAATGGCAAGATCAAAGCGGTCAAGATCGCTACACAACTGAAGTGGTTGTTCAAGGCTTCAATGGTGTAATGCAAATGCTTGGCGGCCGTGCTCAAGGTGGTGCTCCTGCTCAAGGTGGCATGGGTAACAACCAACAGCAAGGTGGTTGGGGTCAGCCACAGCAGCCACAACAACAGCAACAACAATACAGTGCTCCCGCTCAACAGCAGCCAAAAGCACCTCAACAAGCTCCTCAGCAGGCTCAACCTCAATATAATGAGCCGCCAATGGATTTTGATGATGACATCCCATTTTGATCCCTGTTTTTAATATATTATAAAGACAGTATTAAATTGGAAAAAGCCGCGTTCATCGCGGCTTTTTGTTACCTACAATTCTTAACGCTTTATTTACAACGTCAATTTATAGTATAAGTAGCAATACGGTATAATGTGAGTTGAAAAGGATTTCGTTATTCATGAGATATACCCCGACACTAAAATTGAGCACTCGATTGGTCGCATTTGTCACCGTGATAGTGATCAGCGCGATGTTCATTCTTTTTATTGGTGGCACACTTTCCTTTAAGCGTATTGGACAGGAATATTTAGACCATTATTTGGTTGGCATTGTCGACGTTGTAGATAAAGAGATGGAAGACCCTGACGCCGCGTATTCAATGCAGCGTTGGATGCCTAAGATGTTGCAGGCGAGCAATATTGTTGAGATGAAACTCTCGAACAAGACCGGCATCGTTTATCGTTTCAAAGATACCTCCCCACAAATTGATCCCAATCGTCTTTATGAGAAAAGCTTCATTTTAGAGCGTAATGAAGGCTACCGAATCGAATTTAAAGCACTTCCTCCTTATATTGGCTACAACTACTCAATGGAAGCGATGTGGTCAATTACTTTGGCTGTCGCATTGGTTCTGTTCTGTCTTGCTCGCGGTGTTCGTTGGTTGAAAGAACAACTCATGGGTTCTGAAATCTTGGAAGAGCGAGGAAGAATGATCTTGGCCGGTCAGGTTGAAGCTCATGCAAAGGGAGATGAGCGAGAGTGGCCTTATACCGCAAGCGAAGCCTTAGATGTATTGATTGAAGAGCTACAAGATGCTCGTCAAGAACGAAGTCGCTTTGATACCTTTATTCGTACCCATACTTTCCTAGATAAACTCACGGGAACGGCAAACCGAGTTTTATTCGATAATAAGCTGGAATCGGCACTGCATGAAAGTGGTGCTCGAGGCGGTGTGTTACTGATACGTATCGACGAATGGGAGCAAGTTAGTGATGCTAACGATAAGCAAACCACAGACGGCTTTATTATTGAAGTCGGTGAAGTACTGTCGAATATCGTTCAACGCTATCCCGATGTCATTTTTTCTCGCTATTACGAAGCGGACTTTGCTGTATTTATCCCTCATCAGGGCGCAAAAGATATTGCGACCTTGGCTGCTCAGTGTTTAAGGCAGTTAGATAAGCTAACTCCGCCAGAGCCTTTAGAGTCGGATAACTGGTGTCATATTGGTGTGACCATGTATACCGAAGGTGAGCGTCATAGCCAGATCATGGATGAAACGGAAACGGCACTAAAGAGTGCTCAGTTAGAGCGTATTAATAACTGGAGCCGTTACCCGAAAGAGAATAAGAATGAGCTTGATAGAGGTAGTGTTCGTTGGAGAACATTACTTGATAAAGCGCTGCTTCCTGAAAATTTAGTAATCTTTGCTCAGCGGTGTTATCTTATGCCGGAATCTGGTCAAGTTAATGAATTGCATAGAGAAATATTTACTAGAATTCAGGATCCTGACAAAGGTTTATTGAAATCGTCTCGATTTATGCCTGCGGTAGAGCAAGTGGGTTATCAAGCTCAAATGGACCAATCGGTTCTAAAGGTTGTGTTGAAATCGTTGAAAGAATCAACTCAACCTATCAACTATTCAGTGAATCTGAATGTTACCCCGTTTGCTAATAAACAGCACTTTAAGTGGTTTAGGAGTGAGTTGTTACAGCTCTCTGCTCAACACCGCTCTCAGCTTGCGTTTGAGTTTCCAGAAGGGCACTTGATTGCTCATCTTGATTATATGAGACCGGTGGCAAAGATGTTGCGAGGTTTAGGGTGTAAAGTTGTGGTTGGCCAAGCTGGGCGAACCATTGTTAGCACTCACTATATAAAGGATTTGAAGGTTAATTATATTAAGCTTCATCGAAGCCTAATAAAGAAAATCGACCAAAGGCATGAGAACCAACTGTTTGTTCGCAGCTTAATTGGGGCGTGTGGTGATTCTCCAACTCAAGTTATTGCCGTTGGAGTCGAGACAAAACAAGAAAAGAATACCTTGATAGAGTTAGGCATTAACGGCTATCAAGGGAGATATTTCGACGAAGAACAACAAATTATCCCTTTGCCTAATCAAGCAGAAAAAGCCGCGAAAGCGGAATCTGTTGTCAAAGTTGGACGAAGAAATCGATGGCGTAAGAGTAGTAGTTAAGAATGAATTTTAAAGCGATTTTAGACAAAATAAAGCCAACGAATAATAAAGGTAGCTCGCAAGTTGTCTTGCTGGGCAATGACGCCATTTATATTTCATCGACAGAACAAGATCCTCAAGTAGCCAGCATTCCCGTGGTTAATGGGGACTGGGAGAGTGCGCTAAAAAAATCGCTTAGCAGTGAGGCGTTTACCAGTAATAGCGTCCAACTGATTGTCTGTGCTAACTACTACCAAACCTACCAAATTGATAAACCGGACATTCCAGAGAGTGAATGGTCGGTAGCACTGCCTTTTTTACTCAAAGATCTTGTTTCAGAAAGAGTCACGGAAATTACTGCGAGTGCGGTCGCGTTACCAACGTCGAACAAGCTGCAAGTATATGTCCTGCCTAAAAAGCTGTTGGACAAGCTTTTGAATATCACTAATTCGGCTCAGGTTGAATTAATAGGTGTTGCTCCTGAAGATGAAATCTGGGGTTACAGTGCAGGCGAACTGTCTAATTTCATTCTTTTACAACGTAGCGTCAATTCACACTTTAAATTGGGTGCGTTTGTCGAAAATACCGTTTGTTTTCAAAGAACCATCCGCAGTGTTGTGCCACCTTTAACGGGTGTTGCGTCAAGTGCTCTGCAGTTAGATGGCCTCGCTTTAGAGCTTCAACGCTCGATTGATTACCTTTCTTCTCAAATTAAAGGCACCCAGCTTCACCAGCTTAAAATCTGTTGTGACGAAGAAGATGAAGCAGAGTTACAAAGTGCCTTAAACAGTACATTGAGCTCGACAGTTTCACTGTTGGTTGAAGGTGAGCGTGATAATTCAGAGAGTTTGTTGCTTAAACTTGCAGCTGAAAAAGAGACGTTTAAGGTCAATCTTTACCCTGAACACCTTAAGCCTAAAAAAGAATATTTTACGCTGACCAATGTTGTTGCGAGCTGGGGAGTAATTTGTGTTTTGATGCTTGGTGGTTACTTCGCAATGCAGTATCAAGTTTCTAATCTAGATAAAGAGCTAACAGCCCTGCAACAAGACTCGAATCAACTTAACAAGCAAGTTAACCAATTGAATAGTAAGTTAACTCAGCATAAACCGTCTCCAGAGAAAGTCGCGGCGGTTGCGCGTCTCAAACGTGAGACTGAGGCTAAAAAAGAGGCTTTGAAGGCTGTTGGACAATACGACGAATCCCAACAAGTCGGGTATTCTGGCGTCATGAATTCCTTAGCTAAATTAGGCCGAAATGACATTTCTCTTTCGCACATCTACATGACCCACGATACTTTAGATCTTAGTGGCTTGGCTCGTAACGCAAATGTCGTTCCGAACTGGATTGGTCAGTTTAAAAGTGAGCTTAATTTAGTCGGACGCACTTTTGAAAAACTAAAAATTGGCCGTAATGATCAGGATGTGGTGACGTTTGAGCTAAGTACTCGTCGGGAGAGTAAATAATGCAGCAGTGGAACCAGCTGAGCGATAAGTTTCTTGCATTAAGTCAAAGAGAAAAATGGCTACTTTTTGTGTGTGGTTTTGTTGGCCTATCGATGTTGTTGTTCACCTTATTGGTTGAGCCAGCGTATCTCGACCTACAAGCTAAAAATGCCAAGGCGACCAGCCTGACTCAATCGAATCAAAGGCAGCAAGGTGAGTTACTTGTTCTGCAAGCTAAGTTAAACAAAGACCCAGACAAAGACATTAATCGAGAGTACAAAAAGCTGCTGGTGGAGAGCCAAGATCTCTCACTTCAGCTTTCGCAGATTGTCGATGGATTAATCACACCTTCTCAAATGTCGCAGTTACTGGAGAGCGTTCTTAACGCCGGTACTGGGCTAAAGCTTGAGTCGCTAGAGTCATTAAAACCAGAAGCGATTTCGAACAATAAAGAGACCAGCGAATATTCAGGCTACTTTCTTCACCCTGTAAGAATGGAGCTAACCGGCAGTTACTTTGATATCTCAGCATACCTTCAAGCACTTGAGTCTCTACCTGTGAGCTACTACTGGCGCACATTTGAATACTCAGTAGAAGAATATCCTAAAGCTCGACTGGTGTTCGAGGTTTACACATTAGGTACTAGACAGGAGTTTATCGGTGGTTAGAACTCTTTTGTTGTCCTTGCTATTTAGTAGCTCTTTTGTGTGGGCTGAGCAAGATCCCACGGCGCCATTAGGCTGGCTTTCACCTCAACAGAAAACGGCGCCTGCTAAGAAAGCACCAACTCGTTATCGCTTGCCTTCTTTAGAAAGCATCGTGTGTAAGGGAGATACGCCTTGCTATGCGATTATGAATGGTCAGATTCTCGGACAAGGGGAAACGATCAGAGGGTACCGAGTTAAGAACATAGATCCAGAATACGTCACTCTGCAGAGAAGCTCTAAGCAGTGGAAATTAGAGATGTTCTCTTTAGATGTTAAGAATAATTAAGGTTAGAGTGAAGACATGCGTAAACTTGTAGTAGCAATCCTAGTGTCATCTTTAGTCGGCTGTTCGATGGGGCATAGAGATCCTGTTGAGATTAAAGAGTCTTTAAACGAATCAATTAATGAAGCCAATAGCAGAGCGCTTCATGAGCTGCCTTCGTCGGTTCAAGATGACCTTATGCCTCAGCTTAATTCTGACTCGATGTCTCCGGGGATGGAAACGGTTAAGCGTTTTCGTATTCAGGCAAAAGGCGTTGAAGCGAGAACTTTTTTTGCCAGCTTAGTGAAAGGTACGGAATATAGTGCGGCTATTCACCCAAGTGTGTCTGGAAACCTTACGCTTAATCTAACGGACGTGACGTTAGATGAGGTACTGGCTGTTGCTCAAGATATGTATGGCTACGATATTGAAAAGCGTGGCAAAGTGATTCAAGTTTATCCTGCCGGTCTTCGCACCGTAACGATCCCTGTCGATTACTTACAAGTTAAGCGTTCTGGTCGCTCACTAACGACGATCACCACCGGCACGATCTCTAACTCAGATTCGAATTCATCGAGCTCTTCAAGCTCGAACTCAAACTCGTCAAATTCATCCAACTCTTCTAACTCATCGAATTCGACATCGAATGGCGGAACAGAGATTGAAACGACCTCTGAAAGTGATTTCTGGCCACAGCTTGAAGCGGCAGTTGCTCACCTCATTGGTTCTGGTGATGGGCAAAGCGTAGTGGTAACCCCGCAAGCCAGTGTGATTACGGTTCGTGCTTACCCTGACGAAATTCGTGAGGTTCGAGAGTTCTTAGGTATTTCTCAGAAGCGTTTGCAGCGCCAAGTTATCTTGGAAGCCAAAATCATGGAAGTGACCTTGAGTGACGGCTACCAACAGGGAATTAGCTGGTCGAATTTGTCTAAGTCGATTGGCAGCGGTGGCGTTGTAATTGATCGTCCGGCAAGTACTTTACCGCCGTTAGATGCAATCAGCTCTTTGTTAGGCGGACAAACTAACGTAACGATTTCAGATGGCAGCTTTGAAGCAGTTTTGAGCTTTATGGACACTCAAGGTGACCTTAATGTTCTATCGAGCCCGCGAGTCACGGCGGCAAATAACCAGAAAGCGGTTATCAAAGTGGGTACCGACGAATACTACGTAACAGATTTATCAAGTTCGGTCGGTAGTGGTGATGACGCGAATGTCGCACCTGAAGTTGAATTAACTCCGTTCTTCTCTGGTATCTCTTTAGATGTTACCCCTCAGATAGACGATAAAGGTAGCGTGTTCTTACATGTACACCCAGCCGTTATTGAGGTAGAGGAAGAAGTGAAAGAGCTCAACCTAGGTTCCACGACGGGCTTGGTGCAACTTCCTTTGGCGAAAAGCTCTATTCGTGAGTCTGATTCAGTGATTCGCGCCAAAGATGGAGATGTTGTGGTTATTGGTGGGTTAATGAAATCAAATACCAGTGATGTGACCTCTAAAGTTCCATTCCTCGGTGATATTCCAGCCTTAGGTCATTTGTTCCGTAACACCAATCAGTTAACGCAAAAAACTGAACTCGTGATCTTGCTTAAGCCAACGATCGTGGGTGTGAATACTTGGCAAAATGAGTTGGAGCGTTCACGTGATCTTCTTCAGCAGTGGTTCCCTGATGAAGAGTAATTGCTTATTTTCTCTATATAGAGTGGCAGTGTCTCACTAAGCTAGGTCGTCGTATGTATCAAGCTCACTTTGGTTTTGAACAACTGCCATTTACCTTAACGCCGAATACCGATTTCTTCTATGGTTTAGCGCCTCATTTCGAAGCGATTCAGACGGTAATCTCGGCGTTGGAAATGGGCGAGGGCGTGATTAAGGTGACCGGAGAGGTAGGCACTGGAAAAACCATGGTTTGCCGGATGTTGGTCAATCACCTACATGACTGTACAGCTCTGATCTACTTACCAAACCCTGTGTTATCAGGGGCAGACTTGCGCCAGGCGGTTGCAACAGAGCTTGGTTTAGCTGTCGATAATGAAGCAACCTTGGTTGATAACATTCAGCATAAGCTCATTGAATTGCACAATTCTGGTTTAAGAGTGGTGGCTATTCTTGATGAAGCTCAGGCTCTATCGGATGAAGCGCTCGAAACATTAAGGTTGTTTGGTAACCTTGAAACGGAAGATAAAAAACTGCTGCAGATTGTCTTATTAGGTCAGCCAGAATTGGATGCTCGATTAGAGGCGTACCACCTAAGGCAGTTTCGCCAAAGAATCACATTTAGTTCGACACTGAGACCGCTGAATCTCGATGAAACGGTGGCTTATATTGATAATCGAATCGCTAAATCTGGTGGTAGCCCTGAGCTATTCAGCTTGAATCAAAAAAAGGCGATCTGTCGTTCGTCGTTAGGTATCCCTAGATTGATAAACCAACTTTGCCATAAGGCTCTATTGCTTTCGTTCAGTGAAGATAAGAAAAGTATCGACAACCAACATCTTTTTTCAGCTATGCATGAAACGTACGATGTGTGTAAGCCTAAATTTAAAACGCCAATACTGTGGGGTTGGAATTAATTATGAGCGTCATTAACAACGCCTTGTCTGAATTGGCAAAGAAAAAGTCAGCGACTTCGATTGAAGCGGCAGTCGTACCTAAAGTAAAAACGCGTTCCCCCCTAGTTTGGGTTGTTGCAGGTTTTACTTTGAGCTTAGCGATGGGCGGTTGGGCGATATCGCAAGGCCCTGTGATTGATCAGTCTATTGTTGAGCAGTCAATCTCAACTCGAGATTTACAGGTTCAAGTCTCTGTCGTTGATGATTCAAATGGCATCCAGGAAGCCGCTCAACCTATCTCATCGCCAACTAAGAAATTGGTGACACTAGACTCTGCGATCCTTTCAACAGAAAACACTGCGATGGCAAAAAGCGCTCAATCTAAGCCTAGTGTTTCCGAATCAGTTGTTATGTCTGCCCCAAAAGCGACAAAACAACAAACACCGGCTAAACCTCTAAGCACGCCTAAAACGATTAGGACTGACATCCCCCAACCAGTTTACGTTGCTAGTGTGGCCAAAAAAGATCCTGCGTCTATCTCTAATGAGCCTATAACCTCTGGTGGTTCAGAAAATAGCGGAATGTTGATCGAACAGGTTGAGTTAACTCCGGAACAGCTATCTGTGAATGCACAAGGTCGAGCTCAGAAAGCGCTTGATGCGAACGATCTTACTGGTGCGTTGAAGGGCTACACTGAAGCTCTACGCTACACGCCACGAAATGAAGATGTCCGTCAGAAACTTGCGATTCTCTATTTTGGTAAAGGCGATACTCGCAAAGCCTATGAGCTTTATCAGTCTGGAATTAAGCTCAACATCAACAGTGAAAAATTGCGATTAGGGTTATCTAAACTGCTGGTTAAAGCGAATCAATCAGAAGCGGCGCTGAGCCCTTTAGTACACATGCCTCCGCATCCAACTCAAGAGTATCTAGCAATGCGTGCGGCGTTGAGCCAAAAATCACAGCAAGAAGAAATCGCACTCGAGAGTTATCAAAAGTTGGTTGAAGTCGATTCAGATAACGCTCGCTGGTGGTTAGGCTTAGCGATTCAGCAAGAACGTCAACTCGATTTCACAGCTGCTAAAGCGTCATACCAAGGTGCGTTAACCAGAGTCGGTATCTCATCTCAATCACAAAGCTTTGTGCGTGACCGGTTAAAAATACTCAATGCTTTAGAGGAGAGCGGCGATGCAAATTAGATTAAGAAAAAGACTTGGTGATTTGCTTGTCGAAGAAGGCATTATCACTGAGGCTCAAGTTGAACAAGCACTGGCCGCTCAGAAAAGTACTGGGCGTAAGCTGGGTGATGCGCTAATTGAGCTTGGCTTCTTGTCAGAACAGCAAATGCTGAGCTTTTTGTCGCAGCAGTTAGCGATTCCTCTTATTGATTTAAGCCGAGCCGTTGTCGATGTTGAAGCAGTACAGCTTTTACCCGAAGTACATGCTCGTCGCCTTCGTGCATTGGTTATTGGACGCCAAGGTGACACTTTGCGTGTTGCAATGAGCGACCCAGCCGATCTGTTTGCCCAAGAGTCTTTGCTTGGTCAGCTCGGCGATTACGCGCTGGAATTCGTTGTTGCTCAAGAGAGGCAATTGGTTGATGGCTTCGATCGCTATTATCGAAGAACCAAAGAGATTGCCTCGTTTGCAGAGCAACTTCACGCTGAACACCAAGTTAATGATGCTTTTGATTTCGATATCGCTGAAGAAGACAGTGATGAAGTTACCGTCGTTAAGCTGATCAACTCACTATTTGAAGATGCTATTCAGGTTGGTGCTTCGGATATCCATATCGAGCCAGATTCAAACGTATTGCGTCTTCGTCAGCGTATTGATGGTGTGCTGCATGAAACATTGCTGAATGAAGTGAATATTGCTTCAGCACTTGTACTGCGCTTGAAGCTGATGGCAAACCTCGATATTTCAGAGAAACGTCTTCCTCAAGACGGCCGATTTAATATCCGAGCTAAAGGTCAGTCGGTTGATATTCGTATGTCGACCATGCCGGTACAGCACGGTGAATCAGTGGTTATGCGTCTTCTTAACCAATCAGCGGGCCTACGTAAACTAGAAGAGTCGGGCATACCGAGTGATCTGTTGGTTCGTCTGCGTCAACAATTGCGCCGTCCACATGGCATGATTTTGGTTACCGGCCCAACCGGCTCAGGTAAAACAACAACCTTATACGGCGCGTTAAGTGAATTAAACGAACCGGGTAAAAAGATCATTACTGCGGAAGACCCGGTGGAATACCGCCTACCTCGTGTGAATCAAGTTCAGGTAAACCCTAAGATCAATCTCGATTTCTCTACTATCTTGAGAACCTTTCTACGTCAGGATCCCGATATTATTCTTATCGGTGAGATGCGTGACCACGAAACCGTTGAGATAGGCTTGAGAGCTGCACTGACCGGCCACTTAGTATTAAGTACGTTACATACCAATGATGCGGTAGACAGCGCGTTGCGTATGATGGATATGGGTGCTCCGGGTTACTTGGTCGCGAGCGCTGTTCGAGCAGTAGTCGCACAGCGATTAGTTCGTAAAGTGTGTACAGATTGTAAGGTTGAGGATGAGTTAGATGAACCTCGCAAGCAATGGCTGAGCGTCCGTTTCCCTAACCAAGTAGGTGTGCCGTTTATGAAAGGCCGTGGTTGCCAGAACTGTAACTTAACGGGTTACCGCGGGCGAATTGGTGTATTTGAAATGTTGGAGCTAGAGCAAAACATGATGGATGCACTGAGAGCTAATGATGCGGTAGGTTTTGCTCAAAAGGCGAGACAGTCTGAAAACTATAAACCGTTATTGGCTTCTGCGATGGAATTGGCTCTGCAAGGTGTCGTGAGTCTTGATGAGATAATGCATCTTGGCGAAGGTGATGCGTCCGGTGCCACTGACCCAATTTATCTGTAGGGGTAGAATGATATGCCAACGTATCGTTATGTAGGTCGCAGCTCTGATGGTAGTCAAGTAAGTGGGCAATTAGACGCGAATAACGAAGATCTTGCTGCTGAAAGCTTGATGAGTAAAGGGATCATTCCAACCTCTATCAAACTGGGCAAAAGTGGTGGTTCAGTCTTAGATATGGATGTATCGAGTCTGTTCTTTCCGAGTGTACCGTTAGAGGTGTTGGTTCTGTTTTGTCGACAGTTATACAGCCTAACCAAAGCGGGTGTACCACTATTAAGATCGATGAAAGGCCTCACTCAAAACTGCGAAAATAAGCAGCTGAAAGCCGCCTTGGAAGAGGTGGTTGCTGAGCTAACCAATGGTCGCGGCTTAGCGGCGTCAATGCAGATGCACCCAAAGGTATTCAGTCCGTTGTTTGTCTCGATGATTGGCGTTGGTGAAAACACAGGCCGTCTAGATCAGGCTTTACTGCAATTAGCTGGATATTACGAACAAGAAGTTGAGACTCGCAAACGAATTAAGACTGCGATGCGTTACCCAACATTCGTGATCAGTTTTATCTTGATTGCAATGTTCATTCTTAACATCAAGGTTATTCCACAGTTCTCAAGCATGTTTGCGCGCTTTGGTGTCGACTTGCCGCTGCCTACTCGTATCTTGATTGGTATGTCTGAGTTCTTTGTGAATTACTGGGGCTTAATGCTTGGAGTGATCTTTGGTCTTATCTTCGCTTTTAAAGCTTGGGTGAAGACAGACAAAGGCTTGGAAAAGTGGGATCGATTACGCTTAAAAATGCCGGTCATTGGCGGGGTAGTGAATCGAGCACTGTTGTCACGCTTCTCGCGTACTTTTGCTTTGATGCTTAAAGCGGGTGTTCCACTGAACCAGTCGCTAGCGCTTTCGGCGGAAGCTTTAGATAACCGTTTTCTAGAGTTGCGAGTTCAAGCCATGAAATCGGCCATTGAAGCCGGTAGTACGGTTTCGTCGACCGCGATTAACAGCGAAATTTTCACACCGCTCGTGATACAAATGATCTCCGTCGGTGAAGAGACGGGTCGTATTGATGAGCTATTACTTGAAGTGGCTGATTTTTATGACCGCGAAGTCGATTACGATCTGAAAACCTTAACCGCCAGAATTGAACCCATTTTGTTAACCATCGTTGCAGGCATGGTGCTGATTTTGGCGCTAGGTATCTTCTTGCCGATGTGGGGAATGTTGGATGCGATCAAAGGCTAGGGAATGCTAAATAACCTACAACGCTCACGTTTTGTTATTTGGACAGTGGTTATTCTTTTTCTTATTGTCGGTGTGCTTTCGGCATTCAAAACGGTAGAAGAAGAAGCGACTAACACGGCATTTATCGTCGCGAGCAAGCGGATTTTAGAGCAAGCCAATTTGTTCAAACAGCAGTATTTGTTATCGGGTGCTGGGCAAGAAGAAGGCTCGGAACCCCCAAAGATCTACAGCAGAACTGGGTGGGTAATGCCTATCCAAGGTACGGAGCGAGACTGTAATTATTGGCTGGATCAATTATATCCTCAAGGGAGCATTTTAGGGCTAAGCTCTCCAAGAGTTGAAGATAAAAGTGACAACATACACTTTCACTGTAGTTATCATTATTCTGATAAATATCAGATAGATGTATTGCTTGAAAGCGAAAGGTTTAGTGTAAAAGCCAATATTTTGGCTTTGTGAGAATATTGACACTGTTTTTATGGTTTTATACGTGTGCAAATGTATAATGCGCGTTAGTAATTAGATGAGTAGGTAGAAAATGCTTAAAAATCAAAAGGGTTTCTCCCTTGTCGAATTAGTCATAGTGATTGTAGTCGTTGGTTTATTGGCGGTTGCAGCCCTACCTCGCTTCTTAGATGTGACAGATGAGGCTAAAAAATCCAGTATTGAAGGTGTTGCTGGCGGTTTTGCGACAGCAGTACTGTCGGCAAGAGCACAGTGGGAAGCAGAGGCTAGGCCATCAGAGAAGATAGGTGTTGAAACATACAATACTGTAAACTATGATGGTGTTGATTTTTGGTTAACAAGATCAAAAAACAGTAACAACGTCGAGACCGACTTTCGTGATGGCTATCCGTGGACTCTGAACAATAATTCGAGCACTGCTCCACAAGATATTTCAGATGAAACATGTTCTGAGTTGATGGAAAACTTGCTGCAAAATCCACCTAAAGTAGGTGCGGTTTCAGATGTCGCTAATGACTCAAATTACAAATATTCAGCGCAAGCGAATTCAGGTGATGCAACCTGTACTTACGTTCAATTAGAAGGTAGTACAGAACATGAATTTGTTTACGAAATTAAAACTGGTCGTGTGACCGTAACTTTGCAGTAAGTCTGCGTAAAATTAAACATAGAGAGAGCTTAACTATGAAAAGACAAGGCGGTTTCACCCTAATCGAACTAGTGGTTGTAATTGTTATTCTAGGTATTCTTGCTGTAACTGCGGCACCGCGTTTCCTAAACCTGCAAGATGATGCTCGTGAGTCTTCACTTCAAGGTCTAAAAGGTGCAATTGATAGTGCTGCAGGTATCGTTTATGGCAAAGCTGCTGTAGAGGGCGTTGAGTCTCAAGAGTACACTGCAACGCCAGCTCCAGAAGTAGAGGGCATTACAACTTCTTTTGGTTACCCAACAGCGGATGCTGATGGTATTGGTGCAGCAGTTGTTGGCTTGTCTACAGATTGGTCTGTAACTGCTAGTGTTGCAAATACCAGTATTACATACTCATTCTCAGGCACTGCTGCTAACGCAGCGGCATGTATCGTTACTTATACGCAAGCTACTGGTACAACAGCGGCAAGTGCTGCAACTACTACTGTAAATTTAGGCACTGCAGCTGATGGCTGTGGTGGTAACTAGATTTTTGTTCTAGACCAGCTTCGGCTGGTCTTTTTTTGTATTTAATATGTTTAAACTGCTACTTTATCCTTCCATACAGTAATTTATAATCTAGATAGTCAAATTAACCAATTAAGGCTTATATGAATACAAAGCCAAACAAAGGTTTCACTCTAGTAGAATTAATTGTGGTGATTCTTTTACTTGCGATTATCTCTGTGACAGCTGCCAGCCGATTTGGTGGTCGCCAAATTTATGAATTATATGCTCTTCAAGAGCAGGTTTCTTCTGTTGTTCGACAGATTCAGCTCAATAGAATGCAATCCAATATGGATATGTCTGTGTCTGGGGCTGAAAGCTTACGTTTGGTGGCAGCTAATGGTTGTCTTGGCTCTCAATCGGGCTGTGACAATCTAGCCGAAACTAGAAGTGATGTTATTTCTAGTGATGATTACACGTTTTCATCTCAACCTCTCTCTACGACCTCTTCCCCAATAGAATTCAACTTATTGGGTAACCCTGAGAGTGCCGCTTCAGCTGGCGTTCAAATTACCATTTCACCAAGAAATAGTTCAGACAGGGCTTGGGTTTGTATCAATTCTCAAGGTTTTGTTTATCCAAGTAATCAGGTATGCCCATGAAGTACGTAAATAATGGCTTTACGCTTATCGAGTCGATCATTGTTATTGTGCTACTTGGGTTTGCAATGCTCGCATTTTCTACTTTTCTTGCACCACAATCCGCACTTTCAGGGCAAGTGAATTATTCCAACCGAGCTTCAGCATTAGGTCAAAGTATTATGACAGATCTTTTAGCTCGAGATTACGGCTCGGTGAGCTCTGGTACTCCAATTGAACTTGGCAGCACTTATACTAATTTTAATGTGGATTTGGTTGTTGCCAACGATACGCCAACTGCTTCGATGCAGAAATTTACCTTAACAATTACCGCCAGCAATAACTCTCCTATCACTTTAGTCGCTTATAAAGGGGAGTATTAATGAAAGGGAAAGGGTTTACGCTTATAGAGATGATTTTAGCTATTGTCATCTCAAGTATTGTCTTGCTTGGTGTCGCGAATTTTACTGAACTTGGAGTGAGAGGCTATTTTGGCTCTGTAGAGCGCTTTCGACTACAAACTGAAGCTAGATTTGTACTGGAAAAGCTTTCGCGTGAAGTGAGGCATGCTGTACCTAATCTGTTTCCTGCTTCTGTAAGTAGCGGATGTGTCTCATTTTATCCCATTGTTGACTCGGGCTTCTACGCGATCTCCGGTGCGGATATTAATTTTCTAGTGAGTGACAGCGGAGCGACAAGCAGTTCATTACAATCTATGTCACTGGTTATAAACCCGACTAGACCACATACTGATATCAGCAACCTAAATAATATATACACCCTCAATAATGTAGTTCCTCCAAGTGCATCCGCTGCATACTTTTCAATTCCAAACGGAGCTAACACTCTTGTCAGTGAATCTGTAGGTAAAAGGCACTACATTTTTGACTCAAATAACCTTGTGGAGTATTGCCTTGCGAATAGTAATTTACTAACTCGTAATGGTGTCACAATAAGCGATCGAGTTATGAGTGAGAATAGCACTCTGAGTTATCAACCTGCGGATGTTCAGAGTAACGGTGTTGTTGAGTTGATTCTCGAGTTTGCAGAAAATAATGAGTCCACAGTGTTTGAGCTAGATATACAGGTGATTAATGTCCCGTAAATCAACCCAAAAAGGTAGTGCGTTAGTCATTGTCATCTTTGTTATCGTGGTGCTTGGTTTCTTAGCGACAAGTTTGAGTCGAACGAGTTGGTCTGATAATGATTCAAACACTCGAGTTGTACTTGGCACACAAGCTTGGTTGCTCAGTCACTCTGTTAATGAGTATGTTATGACTCAGTTTTATCCGGATCCTGATCCTCAGGCTTCTTCTGCTGTTGCTAGTGTTTGTAGCAGCAATGATCTCCAACCCGGAGGTGGGATTTTTACGGTAGCAAGCTCTATGGTTGATACGGCTTCGGTGAATTGCTCTCTTGAGCGAGTGCAGTGTTCCAATCGAGGAGAGCTTGATGGCTTTGTTTTCTATGTTCTAGAGTCTTCGGTAATTTGCGGTTCTGGTGTGAGCCAAGTGCAACGTAATCAAGAAGTGTGGGTGAAGGAGTCAATACGATGAAAGCATGTAGATATATTTTAGTTGCCTGTTTCTGCCTATTCCCTTTGATCGCGACAGCGTCGACTTGTAACGTAGATCCGAGCGGTGAATTTAAAATATCATTTAATATCAATTCCGCCCAGCTTGTTGAATCTGTGTTTGCAGAGCAAGAGCCCGGAAATAACCGCCCGGAATACACCATCTGGACCAATGATATTAATGAGCCTACGGTGGGAGATACGCCCTTTATTCGCGATCCTCGTTACATGGTTGGTGGGGGAGACTATAGTGTTCAACTGATTTATCAGCCGGGAGCGGGAAATGATGCCGGAACCGCAGACTACTACGTTGACGATGGGCAGGGTTTTACTTTTTTAGGCAATTACCCCGCAGACTTTAAAGGTATTCACCCGCAAAGCGTCGATATTAATAGTGGGGACAGTACTGAACTAGAATGTGACAGCTCGGATATCGAGCCACCGCCGGTTTATTCAAACGATGCTCAGTATGAATTTGGTATCGTTCAGTGCTCTGGTGGAGAATGTAAGATCCCACTGACTCAGTCTTATACCAACACTCCACTGGTGTTTGTGATGCCAACCATTGATTCAAGTGCCCCTGACGCGGATGCTCCTGCAACGTTAATGGTTACCGAGGTAAGCAAAACCGAAGCGACCATCAAGCAGATTAAGGCGCCAAAGAATGGCGGTGGTTCAGATTTAGATAGCCAACCGATAACAGAAGTCAGTTACCTTGCGATTGAGCCCGGTGTGGCCGATTTTAATGGCCATGAAGTCATAGCGGGTTATTTGAACACCGATGCAGCCAGTGCTAAATCAGGCTCAAATAGTAATGATAGAGTCCTTTATAGCGATTTTGGCGGAGCTGGCTTTTCTTCTAATCCGGTGGTATTGCATCAAATTCAAACTCGAAATAACAATGATAAATGGATGACCTCTGGCAAGGTTAGGCGAACCGATGAAACGTCATACATTGATTTGTTTTTGGAGCTAAGTGCTTCTCACCGCAGTAACGATGATTATGACGATGAGAAGATCGCGTTTTTAGCGACGTTAGCTACCAATACTAACCTTGATGTTGATGGTTTTAAGGTTCAATTTGCAAGAGGGTATGATACGCCAAGTCAAAGCGGTAATGACCCAATGTTGGATGGCTGTGAGGATAAGTATGCTACCACCTCTCTAACGAATATTGACGGGATCATAGCTAATAAACAAGAGAGGGCTGGTGGACACGGAGGCTGGCTACGTCGATGTAACATTAACACGAACCAAGTTAGCTTTGTTGTAGATGAGGACTTTAGAGACCGCACGCATATTCCGGAAGAAGTGGGTTACTTTGCGTTTGAGTTACCTGAGGTGGTTCCTGTTGCCAACGTGTGTAACTTGTTTCCCGAGCCCATTCAGAGTTGGACTGGTGTGAATAGCTCATTGACGGTTACCAGCCAGCAAACAAAATTTAGCGGCTGGTCTAATAACTATATTAATCAATCTTTAAAAAAGGTCTCTGAAGGCTATGAGCTCTTTAATGATAAATGGACAACAAAAGATGACTTTTTATTATTGGGTTTTGATGATGCGAGTGAGTTTTATCATATTTATAATTTTCCAGTGTGTGATGAACATCAATGTGATGTTGGTAATAATGATAGCCAACTTGAATTAAGAAAGATTAAAGGCAGTTACGTAACCTCTATTGCAGAAAAAAATCCATCAGAAAGTTTAACCATTACGGGCAAGGCTTCGGATATTTTGCAGAGCTGCGGAGCGGACTCAGAGATATGTTCTTACCAAATTAACGGTGAAACAATAGATGTTTTCATTGAGAGTAACTTGTCTAAGCTCGTTATCAACAAGCAGGGGAATGATTATAATCTAGTTCGAGTCGTCTTAGATGAAGACAGTTATATCTCAGATGTTAAAGTTAGTGGAGGGGCGGGTGTAGAACTGGTTTTTCCTGATAATTCCACGGTGACCTTTGATAATTATGAGCATGATGCAGGAGATTTGGTATATGCCTTTGAGGGCAACTCTCAAATAAATGTGATAACACGTATGAAGTTTAACTTGGCAGTTGATATACAATCTGACTTCGCTTATCCCATTATATACGCTCCTAAAGGTGAGGTCATATTTGACGTTGGGAACTCTACTTTCAAAGGATTTATTCTCGCAGATACTGTAGATTTAAATCAGACAGCTATTCATGGTGCCGTGACAGCGAGAGTCGCCGTGCTTGATAATGGTGTAACGATAATCAAACCTGATTATTCTTGTGAACCCCCAGTACAGCAAGGATTATTGGTTGTAGAACCTCAACAATTATATAGCCTAACCTGTGAGCGAATTCCGGTTGAGTTTCGCCTAGAAGAGAATGGCGAATTGGTCGACTCTAATGAGCAGTTTGAAGCGACGGTAACCCCAACGGGAACGCGATGGTGTACGGGTGAAGCTAACAATGCGTGTGAAACTCCGGATTATACGTTTGATGGTGGCATTCGAACCTTGTATTTAGACTCTGATACGGTTGGTAGTTTCAGTGTTGGGGGAGTCTACGATTCAGAGCCCGCAACATCGACACAAGTTTTTTATGTGCCCTATAAGTTTGATACAAGCCCAAGCCAAATACATATGAATGCAGCTCAAGACTCTCAAGAGTTAGTGGTAGAGGTGACGGCTCAAGCTTGTGATCAAGGCGTTGTTAGCCCAGTAAATGGCTATACTAAAAACTTATCATTTGATGCTTCTAAAGATTACTTTCTTGAAATGCCTACCCCTGAAGATGGATCACTTGATGACTTCTCAGTTACAGATCTAAATTTTGATAATGGTGGTGCTACAACTGAAGTAAATTGGAGCAATGTTGGGCAAGTTAATGTAGTTATCAATGATCCTAGCTTTGATTGTTCTGAAATTGAAGGGTGTCCTATTTATGAACAGCCTGATTCCGCAAGTTCGGGGTTGGTTGGTAGCTTTGTTGTCAAATCTAAACCTTATGAGTTTGCTGTATGTACTGATAGCGATTCAAGTGGAACGAGTACAGAATCCAGTAGTAGTGGCTTTGTTGCAGCGGGGGAGAGCTTTGATGTGGACGTGAAACCCATGATTACCGGAGCTAATGTAAATTCCGTATGTTCAAATAATGTAGGTGTTCCTTCGAATTATTTTGTGTCTCAAGCTTCGATCAGTGTTTCCCATTATTTAGACACACCAAGTGAGGGTGTACTTGGCTATTTGATGCCCGACACGATATCTCCGAGTATTTCAATTAGTGATCAGTCAAATGGTGGGTACCAACTTGATGGGTTAACCTACTCAGAGGTAGGAAGTTTTGAATTGGTTGCAATTGAAACGGGTAACTTTTATAGCACCATTGCCCCTCCAAATGGTGATTCAGGTGTCACTGGGTCTAAAACTATCGGCCGTTTTTACCCCAAATACTTCATGCAAGGTGACCCTGAGTGGAATGTTACAAATCAAAATAATATTGCGTACCTAAGTCAACCTTATGACTCAACCGTTCATCAGGTATACCCAATGGCATCAGGTGAAAGCAGTGTTGGTAACGCGCTTAACAACTATCAATTCTTTGCCCCGAGCCTACAAGCCAGTTTTGGTATTCTGGATGATACAGCTGTCGATAATGGGTTCTTGCTGGATACTGAGGCAGGCACTTGGTCTACTGATCGTAAGCATTGGTTGTTGAACGATAGTGCCGCTGTTCTTCAGCGAGTTACGGATTTGTATGACGTTAGCCGCAGAGATGCACCGTTTAATACTTCAGATGCTAACTCCACTATTACCCACTTTGGCTTGACTGTTGCAGGAGTTGATCCTGTTTCATTTACTGACTCTGATATTTTGACTGATTCTGTCGAGTTTCCGGTCCAGCCTCCAGCTCGTTATGGTCGAATGGTGCTAGATGATATTGGTGGCAATTCTGATACTACTCTAACTATTCCATTGCGCGCTGAGTTCTGGGATGGCAGCGAGTTTATTGTTAACGAGGATGATGACCGCAGTACCTTCAATGGGGCTAATACTTGTAAACAAGTTATTTGGCACAGTGAAGGGGCGGCAACCACTTTAGTTTCACTTAACGGTAATGGAAATGTGGATGATGGAGAAGAAGAGGTCACAGCAAATCAAAATACGCCAACGGGAACAGATACGCCGCGTGAGCAAGTTCGTCTGTGGTTGAGAATGGATGCCTCTGCGCCAACGGCTAATACTGGTGAAAACCCTGTTGTTTGTTCAGGTAGCGATCAAGATCAACCATGGTTGCGCTACAACTGGCGCCAACTCGGTGATGAAGATCCATCCACCGTCGTCACATTTGGTATCTACCGTGGTAACGATCGTGTGATCTACCGAGGTGAAAGTGGCTTAACAGGTCAGTAATAATATAATTTTTGCCCCTTAAGTTAGGAATCTGTAAGAAATTGCGGGTTTCAGTCCATGTTTGTACTTCAATGCCTTGCCGTAACAGCAAGGCATTGGTACATTTAGTGCAATTTTTGTCTTCTAATTCTTGCAGGATGAGCGAAGAATATGTTTAAAAAACTTCGTGGCATGTTTTCAAACGACCTATCGATTGATTTAGGTACAGCCAATACCCTTATTTATGTAAAAGGCCAAGGCATTGTTCTTGATGAGCCTTCAGTTGTAGCTATTCGCCAAGATCGTGCGGGTTCTGCAAAGAGTGTCGCTGCTGTTGGCCACGCTGCTAAGCAAATGCTTGGTCGTACGCCTGGTAACATTTCAGCGATCCGTCCAATGAAAGATGGCGTAATTGCTGATTTCTACGTAACGGAAAAAATGCTTCAGCACTTCATCAAACAAGTGCATGACAACAGTGTGCTTAAACCAAGTCCTCGTGTTTTGGTTTGTGTACCTTGTGGTTCAACACAGGTTGAGCGTCGTGCTATCCGTGAATCAGCGCTGGGTGCTGGTGCTCGTGAGGTTTACCTAATCGATGAGCCTATGGCTGCAGCGATCGGTGCTGGCTTACGTGTATCTGAACCAACAGGTTCAATGGTTGTTGATATCGGTGGAGGTACTACTGAAGTTGCGGTTATCTCACTGAACGGTGTGGTTTACTCGTCTTCTGTTCGCATTGGTGGTGACCGTTTTGATGAAGCGATCATCAACTACGTTCGTCGTAACTACGGCAGCTTGATCGGTGAAGCGACAGCAGAGAAGATCAAACACGAAATCGGTTCAGCTTACCCTGGCGATGAAGTCGAAGAGATCGAAGTACGTGGTCGTAACCTTGCTGAAGGTGTGCCTCGTAGCTTTAGCCTAAACTCAAACGAAATCCTTGAAGCACTTCAAGAACCTCTATCTGGCATCGTATCTGCAGTCATGGTTGCACTTGAACAGTGTCCACCAGAGCTGGCTTCTGATATCTCAGAAAACGGTATGGTACTAACAGGTGGTGGTGCACTGCTTAAAGACCTTGATCGCCTGTTAACAGAAGAAACAGGTATCCCTGTTGTTGTTGCAGAAGAGCCATTAACGTGTGTTGCTCTAGGTGGCGGTAAAGCTCTAGAGATGATCGACATGCACGGCGGCGATCTGTTCAGCGAAGAATAATATCTAGTGTTAGGCTCTTTTCTTATCTAGTTTTATGTAAAGAGCCTAGGACCTTGTCTATAGGATCAAATGTAGCTCTAGGACCAAATATAGAATGAAGCCAATTTTTGGTAGAGGTCCCTCTCTACAATTGCGCCTGTTTTTTGCTGTAATTTTATCAGCCAGCCTTATGCTGGCTGATAGTCGTTTAGATGCTTTCTCAAATGTTCGCTATCTATTAAACAGCATGGTTGCGCCTATTCAATATGCAGCCAACTTGCCTCGCACTATGTTCGATGGTGTTTACGACCGTTTTAGCACTCGCAAAGGGTTAATTGAATCTAACCATAATATTAAACGAGAAGTCTTGCGTCTGAAGAGCGAGCTGATTCTGCTTGAGCAATATCAAGAAGAAAACAAGCGCCTTCGTAAGCTGTTAGGCTCGCCGTTTATCCGTGATGAGAAGAAAGTCGTCACAGAAGTTATGGCGGTAGACACTTCACCATATCGCCATCAAGTCGTGATCGACAAAGGTCAGATTGATGGGGTGTATGAAGGTCAGCCGGTGATCAACGAAAAAGGCATTGTCGGCCAAGTCACTTTCGTTGCTGCTCATAATAGTCGTGTATTACTACTCACTGATGCAAACAATGCGATTCCTGTTCAGGTTATTCGTAATGACATCCGTGTGATTGCTTCGGGCAATGGCATGATTGATGAGATCCAGCTAGAGCACATTCCAACCAGTACCGATATACAAGAAGAAGATCTGTTGGTGACATCAGGTCTTGGTGGGGTATATCCAGAAGGTTATCCAGTCGCCTATGTTACGGCCGTTGATTACGACCCGAAACGTGAGTTCGCTGTGATTAAAGCAGAGCCTGTGGTTGAGTTCGATAAGCTCAGATACCTGCTGCTTGTATGGCCTGATGAAAACAAACAGATGCAAGCGGATCAATCGAGCATAGAACAAGCATTGTTAGAGGGCGAAGATGGCCAATAGCGTTTTGAGAAGCAAGGTAGTAATTTTCTGCTCATTTTTAATAGCACTGATTCTGCAGACGATCCCTTGGCCTGGTAGCTTAGATTTATTTAGACCATCTTGGTTACTGCTGGTTACGTGTTACTGGGTTTTGGCTCTACCGCATCGTGTTAACGTGGGTAGTGCTTTGATTTTAGGCTTATTGTGGGACCTTTTGATCGGCTCTACTCTGGGTATTCGAGGCATGATGATGGCAATAGTGATGTACATTATTGCGATGAACTTCCTCGTCATTCGTAACATGGCGTTATGGCAGCAAGCGATGATCATTGCCGCGTTAACGGTCTTGTTTGAGGTGTTGATCTTCTTTGGTGAATATTTGATCCAAGATGTTGTTTTCAATCCGTTATCGTTATGGAGCGCATTGATAAACTGTATACTTTGGCCTTGGATGTTTTTATTAATGAGACGCGTGCGTCGCCATTGGCATGTGAGGTAGCGTGACGATGGAAAAGAAACATTTAGTTTTGGCATCCGGCTCTCCACGCCGCAAAGAATTGCTATCTCAACTCGGTTATGAGTTTTCTGTCCTCGTAACCGATGTTGAAGAGTGTAAACACGCTCAAGAAACCGCCGAAGAATATGTTAAGCGACTATCTTTAGATAAAGCTTTAGCTGCGTTGTCTTTATTGAAAGATAACCCTTCTGAAAGGCAGCATGTCGTTCCTAGTTCTGATACTGTAGATCATGGCTCTGATATAGTCGTTCTTGGTTCTGACACAGTCGTCGTAAGCCAAGGGCAAGTGCTTGAGAAACCGACCGATTTTGCTGACTCTAAGCGCATGCTTACTCAGTTAGCGAATGAACGTCACCAAGTGATGACGGCGGTTTCTGTGGTTTCAGAAGAAAAACAAAGAACAGAAATCATTATTACCGACGTATGGTTTAAACCCCTCAGTGAAAAAGAAATAGAACAATACTGGCAAACAGGGGAGCCATGCGATAAAGCCGGTAGCTATGGGATCCAAGGTTTGGGCGGACGCTTTGTCACCCGAATCGAAGGTAGTTATTACGCCGTTGTCGGCTTACCTTTATTTGAAACGGACCAGCTACTGCAAGAATTCTTATAATTACTAACCTGAGGTGCACCATGAGTGCTGAATTGTTGCTGAACGTGACCCCGAGTGAAACTCGTGTGGCCATGATTGAAGGGGGGGCTCTTCAAGAGATCCATGTCGAACGAGATGCTCGACGCGGTATCGTAGGAAATATCTATAAAGGACGTGTAAGCCGTGTTCTTCCGGGAATGCAGGCGGCTTTTGTGGATATAGGCCTTGAGAAAGCAGCTTTTTTACACGCCTCTGATATTGTCCCACACACTGAATGTGTCGCTGAAAACGAAAAGAAGCAATTTCAGGTTCGTGATATTTCGGAGCTTGTTCGCCAAGGGCAAGACATTGTGGTGCAAGTGGTCAAAGACCCTCTTGGTACTAAAGGTGCCCGCTTAACCACTGATATCACTCTACCGTCTCGTTATCTGGTATTTATGCCGGGCGCAAGTCATGTTGGTGTATCTCAACGTATCGACAGCGAGTCTGAACGTAACCGTCTTAAAAAAGTCGTGTCTCGTTACTGTGACGAACACGGTGGCTTCATCATCCGCACAGCAGCAGAAGGTGCAGATTCAAATGAGTTGGCACAAGATGCCGCATTCTTGAAGCGATTATGGCTAAAAGTATTAGAGCGTCGTGGTAAGCACAAGGCGCGTACTCGTTTGTATGGTGAGCTTTGCTTAAGCCAACGTATCTTACGTGACTTCGTCGGTACTGAGCTGAGCAAGATTCAGGTCGATTCTCGTCTAGAATATGAAAACCTAAAAGAGTTTACCTCTGAATACGTGCCTGAGCTGACAGACAAGCTTGAGCTGTATGAAGGTGATAAGCCTATCTTTGATATGTACGATACCGAGAACGAAATTCAGCGTTCATTGGATCGTAAAGTCGAATTAAAGTCTGGTGGATATCTGATTATCGACCAAACTGAAGCGATGACCACGGTTGATATCAACACTGGCGCGTTTGTTGGTCGTCGTAATCTAGAAGAGACGATTTTCAACACCAACGTAGAAGCGACTCAAGCGATTGCTCGCCAGCTACGTCTGCGTAACCTAGGTGGCATCATCATTATCGACTTTATTGATATGTTGTCAGAGGAACATCGTAAGCGAGTACTAACTTCTTTAGAGGCTGCGCTCGACAAAGACCGTGTGAAAACCAATATTAATGGCTTCACGCAGCTTGGGTTGGTTGAGATGACTCGTAAACGTACTCGTGAAAGTATTGAGCATATCCTATGTTCGAGCTGTCCTGCTTGTGAAGGCCGCGGCAGTGTGAAGACAGTTGAAACCGTTTGTTATGAAATTCTTCGAGAGATCACGCGAGTGAATCGTGCGTACGACGCCGATAAATTTGTGGTCTATGCGGCAGCTGCCGTAGCTGAGGCGTTAGAGGGCGATGAATCTCATGCGCTTGCGGAGCTTGAAGTCTTTATTGGTAAGCTAGTTAAAATCCAGGCTGAGCCTCTGTACATACAAGAGCAGTTTGATGTTGTTATGATGTAATGGAAATTTTGTGAGCTCAAGCGTTACTCTGATTCTACGTGCATGTTTATGGTTAGTGGTTACTCTCTTAGTAACGCTAGCCATTGCCGTTACTACACTGCGTGTAGCCTTGCCCAATTTAAACAAGTATCAATCTGAAATTGAGCTTTGGGTAAACCAACACTCCGGTTTTGATTTTTCGATTCAAGATGTGGGCGGTTTTTGGCGTAACACTCACCCCTCTATTGCTCTGCAAGGCGTTAAAGCTAGCCTCCCCAATGCAGAAGATGTGACCTTCTCTGTTGAGCGTGTTGAAGTCGAGTTTGACTTGATTCAATCGCTCGTGCAGATGCGCCCGGTTGTGGCCGATCTAGTCATGAATCAAATGTATCTTGATATCCGCTCAATTGATCTGTTTGCCGGACAAAATGGCAAAGACGAACCTACAGATCCCGAGTCTTCCAAGCGAGTGATACAAGAGCTCGATAATTTACTGCTAAAAACACTCGTCGATGTAACTGCAAAAGATTCTTCTATTCTTTATCACTCTGTTTCGGGTGAAGAACGTCAGCTCGATATAGAAACCTTAAAATGGCAAAATTCAGACAAACATCACCTTGCTGAAGGTGTGGTGAGTATCAAAGATGCCAATCTAAACTCTCTGTCAGTGAGTGCTAACTTTATTGATGGTGGGTCACTGACTGATGTGACTGGTGAGTTTTATGTCAGTGCCGACAGCATTTCTGTTAAGCCATGGCTTACGCATTATATGCAGGCGGAATCCGGCATTGAAACGGGTACTGTGAGCTTGAATAGCTGGCTTACGCTGCGAAATAGCAAGCCAGTGAGCGCTTATGTTGAGGTTTTACCCTCAGAACTGGCGTGGAACGAAGATGGCGAGCATGACCTCATGCTTGAGTCCGGTGTCTTTAAGTTGTCGCCGACTGATGATGGTTGGCAAGTAAATGGTCACTCACTAAACCTTAGAACGGATGACACACCTTGGCCGGAACTCGACGTAGCGTTCAAGTGGAATCAAGGTCCATGGCAACTCAACATTTCTGAGCTGGATATTGCGACTATTACTCCGTTGATTAAGCTGCTGCCTGACTCTGAACAATCAACCAAAATGATTAACGTATTGGCGCCGGGCGGCTCTGTTTCTGATATCCGTGTTTCCATGGGTTCGGGAATTGACAGTTTACGTTATTCAGCCAGTTTTTCTGATCTTGCTATCGAGCAGTGGGAACTAGTCCCAGGCTTTAGCCAAGTGTCTGGTAGTGTGTTTGGTTCGGCCTCGGAAGCGAAAGCTAGCCTGCATGTTATTGACGATGTGTTCCCTTATGGTGACGTATTCCAAGCGCCTTTGAATATCAAACAAGGTCAGGTTGATATTGTTTGGCAGCAAGATGAAAACGGCTGGAAGCTGTGGTCAGACAAAATCACAGCTGCCACCCCCGATTTACAAGTACTAGGCGCATTCCGCTTAGACTTCCCAAAAGATGCGAGCCCGTTTTTATCGTTCTACGGCGAAGCGGACGCTTACAATGTCGGTGAAACATGGCGCTACTTACCTACATTGGCTCTTGGGCAAGATCTAACAGACTACCTTTCAACTGCGATTCAAGCCGGTAAAGCGGATACCGTAAAACTGTTGTGGCATGGTGATTTGTCTCAATACCCATACACTAACCACGATGGTATTTTCCAGGTTTGGGTTGGCTTAGAAGATGCGAAATTCAGCTTTGATACCGCGTGGCCACTGATTACTGATCTTCAGCTTGATCTGTTGTTTGAAAATGATGCGATGCATCTGGATTCTCGCTCAGCTCAACTGATGGATGTGACGGCAGATCGAATCACAGGACGCATTCCTTATTTAGGGGAAGGCGGCCATATTGAAATTGAAGCTAAAGCGACGGCGTCTGGCAACGCAGTACGCGATTACATGACGTCTTCGCCACTGGTGGGCTCGGTAGGCGCAGCCTTAACCGCACTTCAAGTGAGTGGTGATGTCTCTTCTGAGTTCCAGCTGAATATTCCGTTTGATTCTGAAAAAGAAGCAAGAGCATGGGGTTACGCCGACTTAAGTGGCAACCATGTTGAGATTGAAGCGCCGCCAATGGTGCTCGAGAACACCACGGGTCGAATTGAATTTGATAATGACGTAGTGACGGCAAATGGCCTCGCTGCGGATCTCCTTAACCAAGGTATCTCGCTTGATTTTAAGGGCCTTAATGATGGTCCTGGCTATGCAGTTGATATTGATGTGTTAGGTGATTGGGACGTCAAGCCTCTAGAACCTTACATCGGTGAGCAATGGTTAAGCCGCTTATCAGGTCATGCGCAATGGCAAAGCCAGATTGATATCCAGCTGAATGATATCGGCTTTACCTACCAACTAGACTTACAGTCAGACCTAAAATACTTGGCGAGTGATTACCCATATCCATTGGCGAAAAAATCACTAGAAAGTGGCTCTGCAAGGCTACAGGCATCGGGTAACCAAGAGACGATTACCGCGCGCCTGCAATTGCCAAACACCAAGTACCAAGCTGAGATTGATATCACAGGCGACGTGCCTGAGTTAACGGCGACCAACTTAGTGCTTGGTCGCGGTGGCTACAAAATTAGCCCGGTGGTGGGCCATCACGCCCTGATTCGTACAGACAAATTCAATGCCGATGATTGGTTATCGGTTGTAATGGAACCGGTAAAGCCTTCAACGGCTGTACTTAGTCAAATGAACACGCCAACCATACCTGCGCCAAGCCGTATTACCTTTGAGAGTAAAGAGCTGATCTTGGGTGGTATCTCTTGGAATGACGTCGATTTTAGTGCTAGTAAGAACAAACAGGCGTGGCAAATGGAAGTGTCTAGCCAAGAGCTAGAAGGGGATATTAACTACCTGCCTCCTTATGATTTGACAGTTTCACTGGATCGTCTGCATCTGTTTGTTCCTGAGTGGAATGATAAGAACAGCCAAGATCAGCAACTGTTGCAACGTAAAGAACAAGCTGCGCCATTGATATCCAAATTGGATAGAGAGATCCACGATGCGATGCCAAACCTGACCCTGACGCTGAACGACTTTTGGCTGCAAGGCTACAAGGTGGGTAAGGTCGATGTTGAAATGACGAGGAACGAAGATCGTATCGAGTGGAACAAAATCCAGGTGCGAAGCGGCGGTAACAAAGCGGATGTGAGTGGCTGGTGGGAACTGCAAGGTGACAAGAGTCATTCATCGTTAACCGTTGATGTTGAAGGTGAAAACAACAGCGAGCTCATGGAGCGCTTTGGTATTACTTCCGGGATTCAAAAAGCGCCATTCGCGTTGGAAGGTCAACTAAATTGGGATGGTTCGCCTTGGGGAATCAAAATGGATACCCTTGATGGCAACGTTAAAACCAAGTTTGGTAAAGGCATTATCTCGGATGTGAGCGGCGCAGCTCGATTACTTGGCCTGTTTAGCCTAGATTCGATCATCCGTAAGATGCAGCTCGATTTCTCAGATGTGTTTGATAAAGGTATGGCCTTCAACAGCATCACCGGAACGGGCGAGATTCAAAATGGTATCTTCCTGACCAATGATCTGAACATGGATGCGGTCGCAGGTGAGATGAAAATCAAAGGTATCGCTAACCTCAACACGCGTCAGGTTGATGCTGAGGTGAACTTTACCCCAGATATTACCTCGGGTATTCCCGTATTAACGGCCTTTGCGGTAACCCCTCAAACGGCGCTGTACGTATTGGCGGTGACCACGGTTATCTCGCCAGTTGTGGAAGTCTTTACCCAAGTAAATTATTCGGTGAAAGGACCATTGGATTCACCAACGGTGAGCGAACTTTCTCGTAGCTCTGGCGAGTTTCATCTGCCAGAGAAGCTGAGAAAATTAGCCGAATAGGCCTTAAATTAGCCGAAAAGACCTTATGCCCGAGTCAGCGAATATACGGTGAAATGCTGATTTCTGAATCATAATGAATGGAGGAGCGATACACATGGATTGTGTTGGGTTGATTCAAATGACATCTGGCCCCAGCCCTGAATTGAACTTTGAGTACCTTGCTCAAGAAGTTGCAAAGTGCAAAGAGTTGGGGGCTAAGTGGGTTGTTTGCCCTGAAAACGCGTTAGTTTTTGGCAGTAAAGCCGACTATCACCAGTGTGCTGAGCCTTTTAATGATGGCCCACTGCAAAAGAAAATCTCTGAGCTAGCAAAGCTTCACAGAATTTGGATCGTCATTGGCAGTATGCCGATAAGCACAACTAACGGAGTGACGACCACCACCTTGGTGATTGATGATTTTGGTTGCCTCGTTGCTCATTACGACAAGCTACACATGTTTGATGTGGATGTCGCTGACGCCCATAAGTGCTATCGAGAGTCGGATATTTTCACTCCGGGCAACCAAGTTGTGACAGCGGAAACGCCTTTTGGTCGCTTAGGTTTGAGTATTTGTTATGATGTGCGCTTTCCACACTTGTATTCAGAGTTACGTAAGCAAGGGGCACAAATCATTGTGGTGCCTGCGGCTTTTACAGCGGTAACGGGTCAAGCGCACTGGGAAGTACTATTAAGATGCCGCGCGGTTGAAACACAGTCGTGGATTGTCGCGGTAGGTCAAGGCGGAAAACACCCTTGCCAAAGAGAGACATGGGGACACTCAATGGTGGTTGATCCATGGGGACGAGTGGTCGCACAGTTAGACCAAGATCCTAAAAGTATGGTGGTTGAGATAGACACATCCAGTTGCGAGTCCATTAGGCAAAATATGCCCATCGCGCAACACTCTCGATTTACCAATCAATTTTAATTACAAACAAGAGCCATCTATGAGCATTAATCAAATTGAAGAAGCGCTACTGAACCCGACAGGGCTTACGGAGCAAAATATCGCAGATACATTGGCGAGTATTGCTACCCGCCAAATTGATTATGCTGATATCTACTTTCAGTCAAGCTGGCACGAATCTTTAGTGCTAGAAGACAGCATTATTAAAGACGGCTCTTTCAATATCGATTGCGGTGTTGGCGTTCGTGCAGTATCTGGTGAAAAGACTGGTTTTGCTTACTCTGACCAAATCCAATTGGATGGTCTTAAGCAGAGCGCAATTGCGGCTCGTGGTATTGCTAAACAAGGTCAAAACGGCAAGGTTCAAGCGTTCAAACGCAACTCTAATCAAGCTTACTATGATGCAGTTAACCCGCTTGCGAGTTGGGAAAAACAGCAGAAAACAGAATTACTAAAATCATTAGATGCTTACATTCGCACTAAAGAGCCGATGGTGACTGAAGTATCGGTGAGTTTAAGTGGTGTGCATGAGCAGATGCTGGTTGCTGCGACTGATGGCACTTACGCTGGTGATATTCGTCCGCTGGTTCGCTTGTCTATTAGCGTACTTGCACAGAAGGGTGATCGTCGTGAGCGTGGTAGCGCTGGTGGTGGTGGCCGTTTTGGTTACGACTTCTTCTTAAGTGATGACAAAGGCACTCAAGTTGCTTACCAATTTGCGGATGAAGCGATTCGCCAAGCATTAGTTAACCTTGAAGCGGTTGCAGCGCCTGCTGGTGCCATGCCTGTGGTTCTTGGTTCTGGTTGGCCGGGCGTTCTGCTGCATGAAGCGGTAGGCCACGGTTTAGAAGGCGACTTCAACCGTAAAGAGTCGTCAGTATTCTCTGGCAAAGTTGGTGAGCAAGTAACTTCAAGCCTATGTACGATTGTCGATGACGGTACATTAACGGATCTACGCGGTTCATTGAACGTCGATGATGAAGGTGTTAACGGTCAGTACAATACGTTAATCGAAAACGGCATCCTAAAAGGTTACATGCAAGATAAGCTGAACGCTCGTCTTATGGGTGTAGCACCGACAGGTAATGGTCGTCGTGAGTCATACGCGCATCTTCCAATGCCACGTATGACGAATACATACATGCTACCGGGCGAACACACACCGGAAGAGATCATCGCGACGGTTGAGAAAGGTATCTACGCACCGAACTTCGGTGGCGGTCAGGTCGATATCACATCAGGTAAGTTTGTATTCTCAGCGTCTGAAGCGTACATGATTGAAAACGGTAAGATCACTCACCCAGTGAAAGGCGCGACGCTAATCGGTTCTGGTATCGAAGCGATGCAGCAGGTGTCTATGGTGGGTAACGACCTAAGCATCGACCGTGGTGTGGGTGTGTGTGGTAAGGCTGGTCAAAGTGTGCCAGTGGGTGTTGGTCAACCAACATTGAAACTAGACTCGCTAACCGTTGGTGGTACTGAGTAATTCAGACTAACCTCTGCCGACTTACTTCAAAATATTAAATTGAAAAGCGCCTCCAATGTGAGGCGCTTTTTGTTTTTAGATTACTGATTCAGTGAGCGTATAGAGTCACTACATGTTCTCTTCCGCAAACTCAGCTAGTCGGCTACGCACCACACCATTGAGGTGGATGTTGGCACTGCCTTCGAAGTTTTTAAAACGCTCAACCATGTAGGTTAAGCCTGAAGTCACAGGGGTTAGGTAAGAAGAATCTATCTGCGCTAAGTTACCTGAGCAGACGATCTTAGTACCTTCACCACAACGGGTGATGATGGTTTTTATCTGTGAAGCGGTGAGGTTCTGACACTCATCCAAAAGCACAAAGGCATTTTGAATCGAGCGGCCACGCATGAAGTTGATTGATTTGAACTGGATATTGGCTTTGTCACAGATGTACTTCATCGAGCCTTCTGTGCAGTGGTCGTTCTTGTGCAGCGCTTCCAGTGTATCGGTCACTGCGGCTAACCAAGGCAACATTTTCTCTTCCTCTGTACCCGGAAGGAAACCTATCGATTCACCAATATCAGGGGTGTTGCGGGTTACGATGACCTTATCGAATTGCTTACGTTCAATGGTTTGTTCAAGTGCAGCAGCCATAGCAAGCAGTGTCTTACCACTACCTGCCGCACCAGTGAGAATCACCAGATCAATATCAGGGTCGAGCAGCGCATCAATCGCCATTCCTTGATAAATGTTTTTTGGCGTGATGTCCCAAGCTCTTCTGTTCATTAAGCGTTCACGGCTTAAGTCCCTGAGTGTGATGGTTTCGGTATCAATCTCTTCAACTCTTGCTGCAAAGTCACTCTCTTCATCAATCACATATTGGTTGAGGAAGGTTGGCTCGAACGGCGCTCTTGCTAAGGTGTGCAGTGTCTTTCCACCTAAACTTCTGCTCTCGACATTGTCGATACCATCCCAAAATGAGCCTTCGAGCTGTTGAAAGCCTTTGGTGAGATATTGGATATCATCAATCAGTTGGTCAGTTTGATAGTCTTCAACAAAACGTACACCGGCGCCTTTTGCTCGTAAACGCATATTGATGTCTTTGGTGATGAGAACCACTTCGCGTGGTGCGCGTTTATTTTGAAGATAGAGGACAGCGTTGAGGATTCGGTTATCGCCCGCCTTGTCATCGGCAAAGGCTTTGATGCTTTCTTGAAGTTCGTAGTCAGCGAGTATTGAAATACTGCCAGATGCATTTATGTCTTTAGAAAAAGGGATGCCTTCCGATATTTGGTCTGGTGTGGCTTCCCTGAACAGGTCTTCGAGCGTTCGAATCGCAATTCTCGCATCTCGAGCAACGTCTCTTTTACTGTCTTTGATTCTGTCGAGTTCTTCTAGCACTGTCATGGGGATAACGACATCGTGCTCTTGGAAAGAAAATATAGCGAAGGGTTCGTGAAGTAGGATATTGGTGTCTAAAACAAATAGCTTCCGGTTGGTCTCGCCCATAGCATCTCCTTGCCGACGTGCGGCTTGCCTTGCATTCATTGAACGTAGATAAAGCTCATATAAAGATTAGTATCTGATTCTGGTGATAGTCAACTACTCACCTAAACTTCATCTAGAGGAACAGCACCATATCGTTACGAGTGAATATGGTGTATTCGTTTGAGAGCAGCAATCTGCTACCTATAGATTAACCATGAATTTTTGACAGTTTGATTGCACTGGCGAAAACAGAAAAAAAGCATGAAATCATCTCCTTTAGGCGTGACCTAAATCACAGCATCGAGTAAGATTAGCGACCTTTTTCTGCACCATTTTCTCGAGATATTTATTATTGAGAGCGCACTTAAAAAGTGGCTGCAAACTAGACATTTTTGGCTATATTTTTAGTTCAGGAGCGATAATGTTCTTGTTTAAAACTGCAGTTAAGAAGACCAAATTCCAACTATAAGATTGAGGTAGTCGATTCATGACATTTGCTTTGGGGCAACGCTGGATAAGCGATACGGAGAGCGATTTAGGTTTAGGTACCGTTGTAGCAATGGATGCTCGCACAGTGACACTAATGTTTGCAGCGTCAGAAGAAAACCGTGTTTATGCACGTACTGATGCTCCCGTAACCCGAGTAACGTTTAATGTAGGCGATGTCATCGAATGCCAAGAAGGTTGGTCTCTGTCTGTCGAAGAAGTTATCGAAGACAAAGGGCTGCTAACCTACTTAGGTACTCGCGAAGATACCCAAGAAACAGAAGTCACTCTGCGTGAAATCTTCTTAAGCAACCAGATCCGCTTTAACAAGCCACAAGATAAGCTATACGCAGGTCAAATCGACCGTATGGATAACTTTGTGTTGCGTTACCGTGCGCTAAGCAACCAGTACCAACAACACAAGAGCCCGATGCGTGGCTTGTGTGGTATGCGTGCTGGCTTGATCCCTCATCAGCTATACATCGCTCATGAAGTGGGTCGTCGTCACGCTCCGCGCGTTTTACTGGCTGATGAAGTGGGCCTAGGTAAAACCATCGAAGCGGGCATGATCATCCACCAACAGGTGCTGTCTGGCCGTGCTGAACGCATTCTGATTGTGGTTCCTGAAACTCTACAACACCAATGGTTAGTAGAGATGATGCGCCGTTTCAACCTGCATTTTTCTATCTTCGATGAAGAGCGTTGTATTGAAGCGTTTGCTGAATCAGACAACCCGTTTGATACCCAGCAGTACGTTCTGTGTTCTTTGGACTTCCTACGTAAGAGCCGTAAGCGCTACGAGCAAGCACTTGAAGGCGAGTGGGACTTGTTGGTTGTCGATGAAGCGCACCACCTTGAGTGGAGCCAAGACAAACCAAGCCGTGAATACCAAGTGGTTGAAGGCTTAGCGGAAAATACGTCTGGTGTGCTACTACTAACAGCAACGCCTGAACAGCTTGGTCGTGAGAGCCACTTTGCACGTCTGCGTCTGCTTGATCCTGATCGCTTCTACGATTACGAAGCATTCGTTGAAGAAGAAGACCAATACGCACCGGTTGCTGATGCAGTAACGGCTCTGTTCTCTGGAGTGAAGCTTGAAAACAGCGCGAAGAACCAGATTACGGAACTGCTTTCTGAGCAAGATGTTGAGCCTCTATTCCGCGTTATCGAAGGTGATAGCAGCGAAGAAGAGCAAGCGTTAGCTCGCCAAGAATTGATTGATAACCTTATGGATCGCCATGGTACTGGCCGTGTTCTTTTCAGAAACACACGTGCTGCAATCAAAGGCTTCCCTAAGCGTAATGTAAACCTACTGCCGATGGAGATTCCAACGCAGTACACAACCTCAATGCGTGTATCTGGCATGATCGGTGGCAAAATGGCTCCCGAAGCTCGTGCAATGAAGATGCTGTATCCAGAAGAGATCTTCCAAGAGTTTGAAGGTGAAGATTCAAGCTGGTGGCAGTTCGACTCACGCGTTAACTGGTTGATTGAAAAGATCCAAGACAAGCGCAGCGAGAAAATCCTAGTGATCGCCTCTCGTGCAAGTACGGCGCTTCAATTAGAGCAAGCACTGCGTGAGCGTGAAGGTGTGCGTGCAACCGTATTCCACGAAGGCATGTCGATCCTTGAACGTGATAAAGCTGCGGCTTACTTTGCTCAAGAAGAGGGCGGCGCTCAGGTTCTTATCTGTAGTGAAATCGGCTCTGAAGGTCGTAACTTCCAGTTCGCTAACCAACTTGTGATGTTCGATCTTCCATTCAACCCAGACTTGCTTGAGCAACGTATTGGCCGTTTGGACCGTATCGGTCAGCTGCGTGATATCGACATTCATGTTCCTTACCTAAAAGGCACATCACAGGCGATCCTTGCGCGTTGGTTCGATGAAGGTCTGAATGCATTTGCGGAAACTTGTCCAACGGGTCGCACGGTTTACGATAAGTACTCAGATGTTCTTATCGAGATGCTGGCTTCTGGTAACACTGAGCAACTTGATGACGTGATTGAAGAGTCTGCCAAGCTAAATCAAAGCCTGAAATCAGATCTAGAAAAAGGCCGTGATCGCCTATTAGAAATGCACTCAAACGGCGGCGACAAAGCGCATGAAATTGCAGAGAAGATTGCCTCGACTGACGGCGACACTAACCTAGTAACGTTTGCACTAAGCCTGTTCGATACGATTGGCTTGAACCAAGACGACAAGGGTGAGAATGCTCTGGTTGTAACGCCGTCTGAGCACATGATGGTGCCAAGCTACCCAGGCTTACCATACGAAGGCGCAACCATCACGTTTGATCGTGATACTGCGCTTTCTCGTGAAGACATGAATTTCATTAGCTGGGAACACCCAATGATTCAGGGCGGTATCGATCTGCTACTGAGTGAAGGTGTTGGTGCATCAGCGGTATCACTACTGAAAAACAAAGCGCTGCCAGTGGGTACTATCCTGCTTGAGCTGGTTTACCTTGTGGATGCGCAAGCGCCGAAACGCAGCGGTATCAGCCAGTTCTTGCCTAAGACGCCAATTCGTTTGATGATGGATGGCCGTGGTAATGACTTATCAGCTCAGGTTGAGTTCGACAGCTTTAACCGTCAATTAAGCCCTGTAAACCGTCACCTAGCGAGCAAGCTAGTTAACTCGGTACAAGGTGAAATTCACAAGCTAATCGAAGCGGGTGAGACGCACGTACTTCCTAAAGTGGAAGAAGTGCGTGAACAAGCTCAACGAGATATGCAGACTAACCTGAACGGTGAATTAGAGCGTCTACAAGCGCTTAAAGCCGTGAATCCTAATATTCGTGATGAAGAGCTAGAGGTAATCGAAGCTCAAATCAATGAACTGACCGGTTACATCAGCAAAGCTCAGGTTCAGCTAGATTCATTACGCTTGATTGTGGTTTCTCACAACTAGTTTTGAATTAGCGAAATGCTTCAACGAAATAAGGCCTTCATTATGAAGGCCTTATTTGTATCTGTAGCTTAATTAACAATTCAAGTAACTGGTTACATTAACCACTTCCACCAAACAAATACCGCTAGGAAACCAAATAGGTAAACAAGACCTGCTACAGACAACCATTTTAGTTTGCTGCCAATGGCTAGCGCTTCTGGAAGCTTAGCTTTGTTGACCAAGATGAAATTAAGCAGAGCGAAGAATGGCGTTGTTGCAAACGCGAGTACCATTGCGAAATCGAGCATAGGCATCAGTGCTGCGCTAAAGAACATCACAATCGCGAGTGCCGCGATAGAGACAATGATTATCCAGCCTTGCAGCATTCTTGGGCTTGAATCTTTTTTGAATAATAGACGTTGTGATTCAGCAAGCACGCGTGAGTAGCCATCGATAACGGTAATGGTGCTACCAAAGATACAGAAGAAAGCGATAAGAGCGATTAACGGGCGAGACCATTCACCAATTGTCGAAGCGTAGATGCCGACCAATTGATGAGTAAAGCCAACACCGGAGCGAGACAGTTCAACTCCCGAACCGTGAAGTACTAGCGCGCCTAACGCAACGAATACTAAAGCAAGCAGCGCCGTACCAATGTAGCCAACGTTAAAGTCGAACAGCGCTGATTGTGCGGTCACTTCCTGCTTCTCTTTTTGGCTTTTTAGCCACATAGAGGTGATGCTTGATATTTCGATAGGCGCAGGCATCCAACCCATGGTCACCACGATAAAACCAATAGCAGCCAATGACCAAGGCGACGGTGGAACAAAAGCAGCATCAGGTTCGACTGGAGAGCCGATAGCAATGGCGACTGCAGCTAAGGTTGTGATGGTTAAGATCGCCATGATCGCTTTAGATAGTGTATCTAGAGCACGATAATGGCCAGCAAACAGAATGATCAAACAGGTCGCTAAAACGATCATGCACAAGGTGCTAGTGGCTAAATCGAAAGGAACAAAGTAACTGAGTAGGCTTGCACTGAATAATAGCAGGGCAGCGGTATTCACGACCGCAGATATGGCACTCAAGATCGAAAAGATCACAAGGTATGGGCGGCCTAGGTTAGAGTAACCTTCCACCAAGCTTTGACCCGTTCCTAGCGTGTATTGGATGCCGGCTCTGAAGAATGGATATTTAAATACGTTAACGAGGATAATGAGAGCGGCAAGCTGCCAACCATAAATCGCACCCGCCTTGGTTGAGGCGACTAAGTGAGAACCACCTACAGCCGCTGCGGCCATCATAATGCCTGGGCCAAGAGACTTGATTAAACTTGATAGGGGATCTGAGGTTGGTGTTTTTGTGTTGGTGGTTTTAACCGTACTGTCCATCGTTTTTCCTTTGATGCTGACTTCTTATTATCTGTTACCCTATCAATACCATGTTTTGTAAAGCCGTCAACTTTTATGTACGAAAATATTGAAAATTGTATTTATTTATAAACGAATCAACCGTGAATTATTTGTTCACTAGCAATTAAGAGGCTTCAATGGCGTTAGAACAGTACACACCACCACGTGAACCGTGGATTGATATTGTTTATCAAGATGACGATATTCTTGTGGTGAACAAGCCTGCAGGCCTGCTTTCTGTTCCGGGTAGGTTACCTGAGCATTACGACAGTATGTGGAGTCGCTTGGTTGTCGAATTTCCAGAGATTCAAGTCGTGCATCGATTAGACATGTCGACATCGGGCTTGATGTTGTTAGCTAAACATAAGCAGGCTGAGCGGCATTTGAAGAAGCAGTTCCAATATCGACTGACACATAAGCTCTATTACGCACGAGTGTGGGGGGCAGTAGAAGAAAAAGAAGGGCTTATTGATCTGCCACTCATCTGTGATTGGCCGAATCGCCCTAGGCAGAAAGTGTGTTTTGATGATGGCAAGCCATCACAGACTCGTTATATGGTAGAGCAAGAAGAGACTCAAACCACTTTGTTGAAGTTACTGCCGATTACCGGTCGCTCTCATCAGTTGCGTGTGCATTGTATGGAAATAGGGACGCCCATTGTTGGCGACGAGTTTTATGCAACGCCAGATGCATTTATCTATGGCGAGAGGTTAGCTCTGCACGCGTGTGAACTCAGTTTTTATCACCCGGCCAATGATCAGTTATTCAAAGCCTTTGTTCCGTGTGAGTTTTATCCTCAAGCATCGCCACAAATCGAACAGCACTTTGAAATTGTGCCTGAGCTTCCAGACTACAGTAAGCTAAAAGCTTAGAATGGACTGATTCATAGATCTAACCAAGGAAGAAGAATGCCAACGCTGAAAGTTGTGTTTCTCGATAGAGCGACTATCCCATCTCAAATTCATTTAAAGCCTCTGAGCTTTGAGCATGAATGGGTAGAGTATGATTTCACAGCTCCTGAGCAAGTATCAGAGCGAGTTGAAGAAGCTGATGTGGTGATCACTAACAAGGTAGTGCTCAATGAGTCGAATCTCGCTGGTGCGAAAAAACTCAAGTTGATCGCGGTTTCAGCGACCGGTGTCAATAATGTCGATGTGGAATACTGCAAATCTAAAAACATTGCAGTGACAAACGTACAAGGTTATGCGACTCAATCGGTTCCTGAACATGTCATCGCAATGCTGTTTGCACTTAAACGAAACCTTGTTGGTTATCACAAAGATATTGAGGCAGGTGAGTGGCAAAAGGACAAGCAGTTCTGCTTCTTTACTCATCCGATTCAAGATGTGGCTGGCAGCACACTGGGGTTGATGGGGAGTGGCAGCTTAGGTCAAGCCACCGCAATGTTAGCCAAAGCGATTGGTATGAAGGTGATGTTTGCCGAGCGAAAAGGAGCAGAGTCTTGTCGAGAAGGGTATCTACCTTTTGATACGGTATTGAAGCAAGCGGATGCGATCAGTCTACATTGCCCATTGACTGACGCGACCCAAAATCTGATTTCAGAGCGAGAGCTCACAATGATGAAATCGAGCGCGGTATTAATTAATGCCGGGCGCGGAGGTCTAGTAGATGAACAAGCCCTAGTTGAGGCTTTGAAAAAACATGAGATTGCAGGCGCTGGTATGGATGTGTTTACACAAGAGCCAGCCGACAACTCAAATCCACTATTGGCTAATAGCCACTTACCGAACTTATTACTCACTCCACATGTGGCGTGGGGCAGCGACAGCTCGATTCAAAAACTGTCTGATATCTTAATCGATAATATTGATGGGTTTGTTGAGGGTAATCCGCAGAACTTAGTGAGTTGATTAAAGAATTAAATTGCGTGAACGCAAAACAAAAAAGGTTGGCCTGTAGGCCAACCTTTTTAGATTGTGTGTCGATTAAATGACTTAACCTTGCGGTTTAACCACCAATACATTGATTGGTGAGTTCTGTACTACTTTGCTTGCAACCGAGCCAAGTACCACTTTGTCGATTTTTGAACGCTTATGGCTAGGCATCACGATAAGGTCGGCGCCAAGCTTTTCTGCGTAATCAAGAATCGTCGCGTAGGTTTTACCCTCAGCAACATGAACTTTGTAAACCACTTCATCGTCGATGTGTTTGTCGGCAAACTCTTTCAGCTGATTTTTAACATCAAGCTTCATTTGGTTCGCTGCATCTTTCGGGAAGTAAGACGCCACCATCGACATGTGAATGCCTGGTAGTACGTTCAGAATGTGGATTTCAGCATTGCTGTGTTTTGCGTGCCATACCGCCAGTTCGACTGCCTTATCAGAAAAGCCTTTGTCATTAAGATCAACAGGAACAAGGATTTGTTTATACATGTATTCGTCTCTTTTTAATCAGCGCTAAGCTTTCACTTAGCACTGTAATTATCCTTTCCATGTAATAAAGCCAAATAGCGCTAAGCACTACTCAGCCTTATCCATTACGCGCTAATCTCATCCTTACGAGCACGTCTTCTTTGGTTCATCGCTAAACCAATCAAAATGATCAGAGCTGGTAAGAATACCCACTCTTTCATTGGTCGATCTGCATCTTGGATAACGGATTTGATTTCCCAATCGAAATCAATACCAGCCGCTTCTGCTGGGCTACCGAACTCAACCATATCAACAATCATCTTGCCTTCTGATTCAGTCAGCATTAGACCCATAGAGGCAATACGATCTTCACTTGAGGTCGCAGAATCTTCAAACGGTAGGCGAACTGTCTTTTCAGAATAGTCACCTTCTAAGTTTTCGCCACCCACTCTAAGTTCAAGTGATTGTCCCACATCCAGCTTTTCTGTGATTTGAGCAATCTCAACTCCAGGCGAAAGAACTTTCTCTGGGTAAATCATGTCCCACCAGAAGCCAGGGCGGAAGAAAGTGAAGGTTAATGCAATAAGCAGCACCGTTTCCCACCACTTGTTCTTGGTGAACCACCAACCTTGTGTTGCAGCTGCGAAGATAAGTACCGCAGTCACAGATGAGAAAATCGTTAGTGCTAAGTGCCACCAAGAATCAATGCCCATCAGTAGTAGTTGAGTATTGAAGATGAACATGAAAGGTAGAATTGCGGTACGGATATCATAGGTGAAGCCTTGGATACCAGTACGAATCGGATCTGATTTCGCAATTGCCGCTGCTGCAAACGCCGCGAGACCTACCGGAGGTGTATCATCCGCAAGAATACCGAAGTAGAACACGAATAAGTGAACCGCAATCAATGGAATGATCAAGCCGTGCGCAGCGCCTAGGGTCACGATTACCGGAGCCATCAGCGTTGATACAACGATGTAGTTCGCCGTTGTTGGCAAGCCCATACCTAAGATCAAGCTGATTACTGCAGTGAATAGCAACATAAGAATGATGCTACCGCCTGAGATAAACTCAACGAAGTCCGTCATTACTAGACCGATACCCGTTAGAGTCACCACGCCTACAACCGTACCTGCAGCCGCTGTCGCGACACCGATACCAATCATGTTACGTGCGCCTGAAACCAAGCTCTCTGCGAGATCAACGAAGCCAGCTTTAGTTTGCTCTGCAAGATCGTCTGATTTGTTCATCAGAGTCATTAACGGACGCTGAGTGATCAGAATGAAGATCATGAACACGGTCGCCCAGAATGCCGACAGACCTGGAGAGAAACGTTCAACTGTTAAACACCAAACAAGCACCACGATAGGCAATAGGAAGTGCAGGCCAGACTTAATTGTTGGACCTGGATCCGGAACTTCTTTGAGATCCGCATCGATTTCCATGCCGCCTTCAGATGCGTATTTTGCTGATACACGAACCAGAGCGACATAAGCGACTAATAGAGCCACCGTTACGATTGGTGTTGCAGCATCGCCAAAGACATCTTTCGTCCAACCGACACCGTAGTAAACTGCGGCACTGATAACACACAGACCTAAAATGGTACCGGTGAAAGACAGTAGGCTTTGTACGATGGTTGGCGTGTGACGACGAGGTAGGCCAGTCATACCTGCTTTACATGCTTCTAGATGAACAATGTAAATCAGAGCGATGTAAGAGATCAGAGCGGGCAGTAGCGCGGCTTTGATTACTTCTACATACGAGATGCCCACATACTCAACCATCAAGAAGGCTGCTGCACCCATGATAGGTGGTGTTAATTGACCATTGGTTGAAGCCGCGACTTCTACTGCGCCTGCTTTAGTACCCGGGAAACCAACACGCTTCATTAGCGGGATAGTAAAGGTACCCGTGGTTACCACATTCGCGATAGATGAACCTGATACCAAACCAGACAGACCTGATGCGACAACGGCTGCTTTCGCTGGGCCGCCTTTCATGTGACCAAGCAGTGAGAATGCAACTTTAATAAAGTAAGCACCGGCGCCAGCACGTTCTAGCATTGCACCAAACAGTACAAACAAGAATACGAATGACGTTGATACGCCAAGTGCCACACCGAATACACCTTCAGTTGTTAGCCACAGATGCGACATTGCCTTGTTCAGGCTCGCACCTTTGTGGGCAATAACGTCCGGCATGTGAGGGCCGCCAAAGGTATAAAGTAGGAATACTGCTGCCACAACCATAAGAGGTGGACCCAAAGCGCGTCGTGTTGCTTCAAGCAGTAAAACCATACCGAATACAGCCGCAACAATATCGAATGTTGTTGGTGCGCCCGATCGCTCAGCGAGTTCAGTATAGAAAATATAGATATAAGAAGCTGAAAAGCTACCTACAAGCGCTAATATCCAATCGACTGCGGGGATGCGATCCCTAGGCGAATTCTTCATGGCTGGATAAGCGGTAAAGGCTAGGAAAATAGCAAACGTAAGGTGAATTGCTCGAGCTTCAGTGTCGTTTAAAATTGCGAAGTTAAAAATGAACGGCAGCGGAGATGCATACCAAAGTTGGAACAGTGACCAACATAGAGGCACAAACCATAAAATACGGCCTTGGATACCACGAGGGCTACGCGCACCAGTATCTGATTGTGCCACCATTTCTTGCACATCTGGAGACGGTGATGTTGTCTGCGTCATGTACTTTATCCTTATTATTGATGGTCTGCCTTTTCTTACGAACAACCAAACGTTATTTATTTCCTATCTAGTGTAGTGAATGGATAGGGAAATGCGTTTTTTGTTCGTCTTTGTCTTAGGCTTGATACGAAGGTAAGTCCTCCAAATTGGAGAAACTTAAAGGGCTGTTCTTTTCACTTAAATTATTTTTATAAAACGTGAAAAGCCAATAAGGAGGGCTAGCCTCCTTATTGGTGTAGTAGGCTTAAAGTAGAGTTACTTTAGAAGGCCCACTTCTTTGTAGTATTTTGCTGCGCCTGGGTGAAGAGGGATAGAGATACCCGCTTTAACCATGTCTTCTTTTTTCAGGTTAGCAAATGCTGGGTGTAGGCGTTTGAAAGTGTCAAAGTTTTCAAATACTGCCTTAGCAACGTTGTATGCAACTTCTTCAGAAACGTCTGAAGTTGTTACCATAGTAGCTGCAACACCGAAGCTGTTTACGTCAGCGTCAGTACCACGGTACATACCAGCAGGAACTGTGCTGTAAGCGTAGTATGGGTTTTCAGCTACGATCTTGTCGATCTGTGGACCTGTTGCTGAAACCAGTTTTGCATCACAAGACGTTGTTGCTTCTTTGATTGATCCGTTCGGGTGACCAACCATGTAGATGAATGCATCAATCTTGTTATCACAAAGTGCTTGTGAACGCTCAGAACCTTTAAGTTCAGAAGCAAGCTTGAAGCTGTCGTTAGTCCAGCCCATAGCGTCCATTACAACACCCATCGTTGCACGGTCACCAGAACCTGGGTTACCAATGTTTACACGCTTACCTGCTAGGTCAGACACATTGTTGATGCCAGCATCAGTACGAGCGATGATGTTGAACGGTTCTGTATGTAGAGAGAACATCGCGCGAAGTTTCTTGTATTCGCCCTGATCTTTGAACTTACTTGTACCGTTGTAGCCGTGGTATTGCCAGTCCGATTGAACAACACCGAAATCTAGTTCACCAGCACGGATGGTGTTAACGTTGTAGATTGAACCACCAGTAGACTCTACAGAACAACGAATGTTGTGGTCTTTGCGGCCCTTGTTCACTAGCTTACAAATCGCACCACCAGTTGGGTAGTAAACACCCGTAACTGAACCAGTACCAATCGTGATGAACTCTTGAGCGTTAACAGCGCCAGCGCCCATTACAGCAGCTGCAATAGCACCAACTTTAATAAGTTTGGTAAATGCCATGAATTTCCCTTCCTTTATTCATTATTAACCCTGAAACAAGTGTAGTTGCTTCAGGAGTTTCCTATTTGGAAACGGCACCTTTTTCAATCCATGTGATGAAAAAGTGGCTGAATAATATCAAAAATTGGCAGAAAATTACTCGAATGTTAAAAGATATAGCTAAAAAATCTAACAAATGATGTCTTGATCTCGTGTTTGATTTGCTACTGAGTTTTTAAAATCAATGGTTTAGTGTGATTTTGGAAGGGAGGTATGGATATTCTAGGATGTGATTTGGATCACGAAGCAAATAGATACTCGTGATCCATTAATAAGGCTGATAGTTATGAAACAGCGATCAATTATCCTGCGTATTCAAACAGTTCACACACTGAATCAAACAGTTGCTTAGTGGTAACCGATAACGTTGGGGTAATGAAGATAGTATCATCACCTGCGACTACGCCCAGTATACCTTCCGACTTACCTAGTGAGTCTAATAAACGAGCAATCAGCTGCGCCGCACCAGGACCTGTGTGTATCACCACCAATGCATTGTTGTGGTCAATATCTAGTACTAATTCTCGTAAAGAGCTAGAAACGGTCGGAACACCTAGCTCAGCAGGAAGACAGTAAACCATCTCCATTTTTGCGTTACGAGTTCGAACGGCACCAAACTTGGTTAACATACGCGAGACTTTAGACTGGTTGATGCTTTCAAAACCTTCGTGTTTTAGGGCATCCACAATTTCGCCTTGTGAGCCAAAACGTTCTTCTTTTAGTAAGGCTTTAAATGCACGAACTAAGTTGTCTTGCTTTTCTGTATTGCGCATATGTCATTCTTATTCATTAACAAAGATGTTTGCATATTCTCGCATACATATTCAATTTTAGCCAAAACATCCCTGTAATTTGTTAGTCATATCACTGTAAATATTTAATAGAATAATGTGTTATTTGCGACGACTTATTTTGTTATTTCAGTCGATTATCGCCATAATGCGAACTTGCTGTGTAGCACGGTTTTATTGACTTGCGCGAAGTCGCAAAGCTAGCGTTAATTGATTGTAATCACTTTGTGATTAATATAGTTTTTTAACTTAGATTTAGCTCAAGAATTACCCTACAAAGAATCTATAAGAGAAAGCTCTCAAGGAGAATAACAATGAAAGTAGCTGTTATTGGTGCCGCTGGTGGCATCGGTCAAGCCCTAGCCCTACTACTTAAGAACCGCCTACCTGCTGGTTCAGATCTTGCACTTTACGACATCGCTCCGGTAACACCGGGTGTTGCTGCCGATCTTAGCCATATCCCAACGCCTGTTTCGATCAAAGGTTACGCGGGTGAAGATCCAACACCAGCACTAGAAGGTGCGGATGTTGTACTTATTTCAGCGGGTGTTGCTCGTAAGCCTGGTATGGATCGTGCGGATCTTTTCAATGTGAACGCTGGCATTGTTAAGTCTCTTGCAGAGAAAATCGCAGTTACTTGTCCGACTGCTTGTGTTGGTATCATTACTAACCCAGTAAACACAACAGTGCCAATCGCGGCTGAAGTACTGAAGAAAGCGGGCGTTTACGACAAGCGTCGTCTATTCGGTATTACGACTCTTGATGTGATTCGTTCTGAAACGTTCGTTGCTGAACTAAAAGACAAAGATCCAGGCGACATCCGTGTTCCTGTTATCGGTGGTCACTCAGGCGTAACGATTCTTCCTCTACTTTCTCAAGTTGAAGGCGTAGAGTTCACTGATGAAGAAATTGCAGCGCTAACGACTCGCATCCAAAATGCAGGTACTGAAGTAGTAGAAGCTAAAGCTGGCGGCGGCAGTGCGACACTGTCTATGGGTCAAGCGGCTTGTCGTTTCGGTCTTGCACTAGTTAAAGCACTTCAAGGTGAAGAAAACGTGATTGAATGTGCATACGTTGAAGGTGAAGGCGAGCACGCTCCATTCTTCGCACAGCCAGTTAAACTAGGCAAAGAGGGCGCTGAAGCGATCCTTAGCTACGGTGAGCTAAGTGACTTCGAACGTAACGCTTTAGATAGCATGCTTGAAACGCTAAATGGTGACATCGAGATTGGTGTTGAATTCGCTAAATAAGCGAAACGCTATTTAACTCAGACTTAAGCTAATTAATAAGGGCCGGTCATTATGATCGGCTTTTTTGATCCTGAAGTTCAAGCTACTCGTATTTAGCTTTACAATTAATGTGAAGGTAAATGTTATGGCTACTGTTCAGAAGGGTATGAATGTCGAATATTTGGGGCACTTAGGAAAAGTATTGGTAATTGATGAGCAAGAGCAGTACGCGCTAGTAGAGACTTACAACGGGCAAGAGCAGTACGCGGTGCCAATGGAAGAGCTTGAAGAGATTGAAGCACAACTGCCGTTATCATTAGAAGCCAGTCGATATTGAATTTGGCTCACCTACAAATATTTGTTGAAAACCAAAAAAAAGAGCCCTGAGGCTCTTTTTGTTATTTATATAGAAGCTAGAAGCGAGTTGTCTATTAACCTGCTTACTTACTGCGTTTAACAGCTAAGTGTGCGAGCGTGGTTAGCGCTTGCTTATATTCTGAGTCAGGAAGTACAGAAAGCTCAGCGATGGCTTTATCGGCCTCTTCGTAGGCTTTATTTGTTGTGTACTCTAAAGAGCCTGTCTCTTTCATTACAGCCATAATATCGTCAAGACGTTCCATGCCGTTCGCTTTCTCAATCGCTTCACGAATCATGCTTGCTTGTTCAGGAGAGCTATTATGCATTGCGTAAAGCAGAGGCAGTGTTGGTTTGCCTTCGGCTAGATCGTCGCCAACGTTTTTACCCATCTCTTTACCATCTGCAGTGTAATCCATCACATCGTCTATCAGCTGGAATGCGGTGCCTAGGTATTTACCATAGTTCTGCATTGCTGTTTCGATCTCTGGTGATGACTCAGTAAGAATCGCGCCGATTTGGGTCGCAGCTTCGAACAAGCGAGCGGTCTTAGAGTAGATCACCTGCATGTAGCTTTCTTCTGTGGTGTCTGGGTTATTGCAGTTCATTAATTGTTGAACTTCACCCTCCGCAATCACGTTTACCGCTTCACTCATTAGCTCGAGGATCTTTAAGGATCCTAGCGTTGTCATCATTTGGAATGAGCGTGTGTAGATAAAGTCACCCACCAAAACGCTAGCTGCATTACCAAAAGCGGCATTGGCCGTCGCTTTACCACGTCTCATGTCCGATTCGTCGACAACATCGTCGTGAAGCAGGGTTGCGGTGTGAATAAACTCGATAAAGGCTGCAGAGGTGATATGAGCTTCACCTTGGTAACCAAGTGCGCGGGCAGATAAAAGAGCTAGCAAAGGGCGTAGGCGCTTTCCACCACCGCTAACGATATAAAAACCAAGCTGGTTGATTAAACTTACGTCAGAATTAAGTTGGGCTTGAATTGTTTCATTCACTTTTGCCATATCATTGGCAGTAAGCGTTTGGATAGCTTTAAAATCCATTGTTCATCCGGCTGAAGTTAGACCCTGTAAGGCTTATACGTTGTATTCAATTGTTGAATAATACACTAAAAAACGTTGATTAATACATCGCTAAAGGGCATGATTGCCGCACTTTTCTTTGGCGAACAGGTTTTCGCCAATTTTTTAAAAATATGGCTTGTCATAGCGCCATGATTCCCGTAGAATCTGCGCCCTATTGATTAGTTTAGCGCACACCCGAGTTGTACAATTAACAACCATAGGCTGTGCGGAAAAAGCGGAGTAAAATATGTACGCTGTTTTCCAATCTGGTGGCAAACAACACCGAGTAAGCGAAGGTCAAACACTTCGTTTAGAGAAATTAGACGTTGAAACTGGTGCAACTGTTGAATTTGATAAAGTTCTTCTTGTTGCTAACGGCGAAGAAATCGCTGTTGGTGCACCTCTTGTTGAAGGTGGCAAGGTTACTGCAGAAGTAGTACAACACGGTCGTGGCGATAAAGTAAAAATCGTTAAGTTCCGTCGTCGTAAGCACTCGCGTAAGCAAGCTGGTCACCGTCAGTGGTTCACTGAAGTGAAAATCACTGGCATTAACGCTTAAGTATTAGGAGAGTTTAACAATGGCACATAAAAAAGCTGGCGGTTCTACTAATAACGGCCGCGATTCAGAAAGCAAACGTCTTGGTGTTAAGCGTTTTGGTGGTGAATCTGTTCTTGCAGGTAACATCATCGTTCGTCAACGTGGTACTAAGTTCCACGCTGGCACAAACGTTGGCATCGGTAAAGACCACACTCTTTTCGCTCTTACTGAAGGTAAAGTGAAATTTGCTGTTAAAGGTCCTAAAAACCGTAAGTTTGTAAGCATCGAAGCTGAGTAATTTAATCTTTAATTAGATTATTTTATTAGCTTTCAAGCTGAATTCAAAAGCCCTGCCGATTCGGCAGGGTTTTTTATTTATAGCAAGAATAAAAAAGCAGACGCTCTTGTTTTGGTTTTGAGAAGCCGTTTTATTTTTTGATAAACAGTTTGGTTTTTAAGAAGCCGTTTGTTTTAAAAGAAATAGAAAGCAAAGAACCTCTCCTTATTTGTTCCTTGGTTGCAGGTCGGCCTAGATCTTAGGTGATCGATCTAAACACGGATCTGCTAGAATTTATATCACTCCTTGATGAGTGGTGACGCAACGTAAGTGCGGAGTTAAAAAATGAAATTCGTTGATGAAGCGGTAGTAAAAATAGAAGCCGGTGATGGCGGTAATGGTACAGTTAGCTTTTGGCGCGAAAAATTCGTCGCTAAAGGTGGTCCTGACGGCGGTGATGGCGGTGACGGTGGTGATGTTTACATCCAAGCGGATGAGAACTTAAACACGCTGATCGATTATCGTTTCCAACGTTTTTACAACGCAGAGCGTGGTGAGAACGGTCGCGGTGGTAACTGTACTGGTAAACGTGGTAAAGACATTACACTGAAAGTGCCTGTAGGTACTCGTGCGGTTGATATCCACACCAACGAAATCGTTGCTGAAGTTGCTGAACACGGCAAGAAAGTAATGGTTGGTAAAGGTGGTTGGCACGGTCTTGGTAACACGCGTTTTAAATCGTCTGTTAACCGTGCCCCTCGTCAAAAGACAATGGGTACTAAAGGCGAAGTTCGTGAACTGCGTTTAGAGCTTCTTCTATTAGCTGACGTTGGTATGCTTGGCCTACCAAACGCAGGTAAATCTACTTTTATTCGTTCAGTATCTGCTGCGAAACCAAAAGTGGCTGATTACCCGTTCACTACCTTGATCCCAAGCTTGGGTGTGGTAAGTGTTGTTCCTGAAAAGAGCTTCGTTGTTGCCGATATCCCAGGTCTAATCGAAGGCGCAGCTGATGGCGCTGGCCTTGGTATCCGATTCCTTAAGCACCTTGAGCGTTGTCGTGTTCTTCTGCATATGATCGACATTATGCCGATCGATCAATCTGATCCTATTCAGAATGCACTAACGATCATCGATGAGCTTGAGCAATACAGTGAAAAAGTTTCACAAAAACCTCGCTGGTTAGTGTTCAATAAAGTTGACCTAATGCCAGAAGACGAAGCAGACGAAAAGATTCAAGAAATCATCGATGCTTTGGGCTGGGAAGGCGAGTACTTCAAGATCTCTGCTGTGAATAAAATCGGCACCAAAGATCTTTGCTTCAAACTAGGTGAGTTTATGGAAAACCTACCTCGTGAAGTTGTAGAAGTTGAAGAAGAAGAAAAAGTAGACTTTATGTGGGATGACTACCATAAAGATGCGATGAGCGGTAAGAATGTCGTTACTGAAGATGACGACGATTGGGACGATTGGGATGACGAAGAGGATGACGGCCATGTTATCTATGTTCGTGACTAATCCTCTTAGTTTCTCATAACGCATCGGTCGCTTCTTACAAGTACACTGATAGTTTTATTAAACCGCAATGAAAATTGCGGTTTTTTTGTATCTAAATCATGACGTCTTACTGTTTTTTATGCAAAATTTATCTTTAGATAATTAACGCCTATGGGAAGGAAATCATGGCATCAAAGCAAAGAGCGATCTCAAGACTCGTCGCTCAATCAGGACAAATGTTATTGGCGCACGGGGCAGAGAGCACACTGGTCGGCGATATCATGCGTCGCATCGGTATTGCTTGTGGGGTGAATGAGGTTGAAGTCGCACTGTCAGCCAATGCGCTTGTTGTAACTACCGTAATGGATGATCACTGTATTACCACTACTCGAAGTTGTGCTGATCGTGGCATTAACATGCAGGTTATCACCGACATTCAACGCATTTGCATCATGATGGAGAAGGGAATTCTCGATTATGATTTGGCGTATAAAAAGATTCAAAACATCAGCCCCGAGCGCTACAACCGTTGGTTAGTGGTTGTGATGATAGGGTTGTCGTGCGCCTCTTTTAGCCACCTTGCGGGCGGAGACTGGCAAGTCTTCATGATGACTTTTATTGCTTCAGCTTGCGGTATGATCGTCAGGCAAGAGATTGGGCACCGCCATTTCAATCCGCTATTAAACTTTGCTATCACAGCATTCGTTACCACGACCATTTCAGCTCAAGCCGTACTTTACAATATTGGCGGCCAACCCACGATCGTGATGGCTTCATCTGTATTAATGTTAGTACCTGGTTTTCCTCTGATTAACTCCGTCGCTGATATGCTTAAAGGCCATATTAATATGGGGTTAGCGCGCTTTACCATGGCCAGCTTATTAACTCTGGCGACGAGCTTGGGCATTGTCGCGGCGATGAGTCTATCAGATGTTTGGGGGTGGGCAAGCTAATGAGTATTTTCGAACTGTTTTTAGGTCTGCTCAACGATATGTTTTTCGCCGCTATTCCTGCGGTTGGGTTTGCATTGGTGTTTAACGTTCCGCAACGTGCTTTAATTTATTGTGCACTCGGTGGTTCTATCGGTCATGGTAGCCGGTATCTGATGATGCACTTTGGTATTCCAATCGAATGGGCGACGTTCTTCGCCGCAACCGTGGTTGGTATGATAGGGGTTCATTGGTCACATAAACTGTTAGCACATCCGAAGGTGTTTACGGTTGCAGCTCTAATTCCTATGGTGCCAGGTGTGTTCGCCTTCAAGGCGATGATTGCGATGGTGGAGATTAACAGGGCAGGCTACACGCCTGAGTTGTTGGCAATGTTGATGGAGAACTTTTTAAAATCGATGTTCATTATCGCAGGGTTGGCGGTTGGCTTAGCTGTGCCAGGGCTGTTATTCTATCGCCGTAGACCTATCGTTTAGCGTTAATTTTCTTTTTAGGGACAGGACTTTCGATTTATGATCATCAGCATGATAGCGGCAATGGCAAACAACCGTATAATTGGTAAAGACAATCAGATGCCTTGGCATTTACCTGCGGATTTTGCATGGTTTAAACGCTCGACTATGGGTAAACCAGTCGTGATGGGACGTAAGACCTACGATTCTATTGGACGCCCTTTGCCGGGTCGGTTGAATGTCGTAATCAGCCGTGATGAGAGTTTAAAGATTGAAGGTGTAACGACGGTAACTTCTATTGAACAGGCTCTAGAGCTACTCAGTGATGTTGAAGAGGTGATGATCATTGGTGGCGGCTCTATTTATGAGAGCTGCTTACCTAAAGCGGACAAGTTGTATCTGACTTACATCGATTTCGCCGTCGATGGAGATACACAATTTCCTGACTGGGGTGAAGGTTGGAAGCAGAGCTTTAACGAGAGCTATCAAGCTGACGAGAAAAACAAACACAACATGGAGTTTGTGATTCTCGAGCGTTAACTGTGGTTATCAATAGCTAGTCTCTGAAAAATGCTTGCGTTACCCTACCAAGGTAGCGCAAGTTTCTCGTATCTTTATAGCGCTTTCTGAGTGAAAAACTGTTTATCTTCCCAGCGAAGAATTGTCAATTCACCTCCCCAGACGCATCCAGTATCAAGTCCAATTACGTCTTTTCCGTTATAGCCTTCAAGCGCAGCCCAGTGTCCAAAAACAACGGTTTTATCGAGCTTTATGCGTTGCGGAAGGTCAAACCATGGCACTAATGGTTCATCGGTAATCTCATTCGGTGGTAGCTTACATGCCATGTCGAGACGGCCATCTTCAAAACAGAAACGCATTCTTGTCAGGCTATTGATCGCATAGCGATAGCGCTCAATATCATGTAAATCCTGATGCCATAAATCAGGCGCGTTGCTGTACATGTTTTCGATTAGCCATTGCCATTTATCGGACTTTAACAAGGATACGATCTCTCGATTTTCAACACGTGCTCTTTCTAGATTCCACTGCGGTGAGATACCCGCATGGCACATCACGAACTCTGGGTGTTCTTGAAGCAAAGGCTGTTGTCTTAACCATTCGATTAGCAGTTCACGATCTTCAGCATCAAGAATCGCTTGAGTCTTATCTTTTGGTTTCGCTGGAAATAGTCCTAAGGACACCGCCAGAAGATGTAAGTCGTGGTTGCCTAATACAACCTTAGCTGCGTCACCAAGGTTACGAATAAAGCGTAACGTCTCCAATGATTTAGGGCCTCGAGCAACTAAGTCTCCGGCGACCCATAAAGTATCTTGGTGTTTATCAAAGTTAATTTTTTCAAGTAGTCCTTGAAGTTCGTCGAAGCACCCTTGGATGTCTCCGACAATGTAATTCGACACAATAATTTCCTGTAGATACGGATGTACGGCTAATTAAGAATATTAGGGATTGCGAGTCTGAATGGGTCAACTTCGGTAATAAAATCAATGCCCTTGTTATCGGTCATCACATAGTGACCTTGCATAACGCCAACAGGGGTTTCGATGACCGTACCACTTGTGTAGGTGTACTCGTCGTTGGCTTCAATCACGGGTTGTTGGCCAACTACACCATCACCCTCAATGGTGAGCTGCTTGCCGTTAGAGTCGGTAATTAACCAGCGGCGAGACATAAGTTGCACCGTTGTTTTACTTAGATTTTTGATGGTAATAATGTAGGCGAAGACATAACGATTCTTCGTTGGCTCAGATTGTTCTTCTATGTACTTAGAGTGAACCTGGCATTTGATACAAGGCGTAGATATATCCATATTCGCACCTTTTGTTGTTGATATACTTAATGTAATTAAAGTATTACATAAAAAAGGCTCCTAACCGAAGTGTAGGAGCCTTTTTTATTTATTTGTCAGCGTTATGACTGTCGTACAACCAGTTTGCCATGTCGACAAACTGCTCGAGCGTTAAGTTCTCAGGACGCATGCTTGGGTTGATACCTAGCTCTTCAAGCACTTCCTTATCGATTAAGCTCTTGTAGCAGTTACGAACTGTTTTACGACGCTGGTTAAAGCCTTCACGACAGACGCGATCTAGCCATTTCAGATCTTTTGCCGGGTAAGGCAGCACTTCGTATGGCTGTAGGCGAACGACTGCTGAGTCTACTTTCGGTGGCGGAACGAAGGCCGTTGGTGGCACTTCTAGTACTGGCGTCACTTTACAGTAGTATTGAGCCATTACAGTAAGGCGACCGTAAGCTTTGCTGCCAGGGCCAGCAGCTAGACGGTTAACCACTTCTTTTTGAAGCATAAAGTGCATGTCTTGCACGTCTTTATGGAATTCAAAAAGGTGGAACATCAATGGTGTAGAGATGTTGTATGGCAAGTTACCGAAGATACGTAGCTTATTGTTTGGCTTAACCAGTTCTTGGAAGTCGAACTTCATCGCATCACCTTCACGGATCGTTAGCTTATCAGCCAGATCTGGATGGTTACGAAGACGTTCTGCAAGGTCTCTATCCAATTCGATAACAGTAAATTTATCGACAAGCTTACCCACAGGCTCAGTAATTGCGCCTAGACCAGGACCGATCTCTACCAAGTTTTGACCTGGTAGTGGGTTAATACTCGATACGATGCCATCAATAATGTATGGATCGTTAAGGAAGTTTTGACCAAAACGTTTACGCGCTTTGTGCCCTAAGTGGACATCATTTCTCATTGCTTTTTCTCTACTAATTCAATGGCGTGCGTGAGCGCTGTTCTAAAGCTCCCTGTATCGGCTTGGCCTTTCCCTGCCAAGTCTAAGGCGGTACCGTGGTCGACTGATGTGCGAATAAACGGTAAGCCAAGCGTGATGTTCACTGAGCGACCAAACCCTTTGTATTTCAATACCGGGAGTACTTGGTCGTGATACATACCTAAAACAGCATCTGCATTTTGCAAATATTTTTCATTAAAGATGGTGTCTGCTGGCAATGGGCCAACTAAATTGATGCCATCTTCTTGGCGAATTTTTTCTAGCGTCGGGGTGATAGTTTCAATCTCTTCACGCCCTAAACAACCATCTTCACCAGCATGTGGATTCAAGCCACATACGTAGATAGTTGGTTTCTCAATAGCAAATTTCTCAACCAAATCTTTATTCAGAATAGCAATAATTTGCTCTAATCTGTCTTCGGTCACTGCTTGAGATACATAAGCTAGTGGGATGTGCGTTGTTACTAGCGCAACACGCAGCCCTTCTGTTGCCAACATCATCACCACCAGTGGTGTATTGGACTTCTCTGCAAAGAACTCGGTATGGCCGCTAAAAGCAACGCCAGCTCGGTTAATTACACCCTTGTGAACGGGGCCGGTGACAATAGCATCAAATTCATCATTCATACAGCCAATTGCTGCGGTTTCTAAAGTATTTAATACGTAATGACCATTAGCCTCATTGAGTTGACCTGCAACTGCCGTTTCAGCAAGTGGAACGTGTTTCACTACCAGTGTGCCAGCACGTTGCGGTTGCTTAGTTGCGTTTGCGTCATAATCTAGCAGATCGACTTCGATACCAAGAATTTTAGCTCGCTCGGATAGCAGTGTTTTATCAGCACAAACCACGAGTTGATGAGGCCAACTTTCTTGAGATAGAGCCAAAGTTAAATCTGGGCCTATCCCTGCTGGTTCACCTGCGGTTATGACAATACGTTTAGTTATTGTCATCTTGGTCGTCCTCAACCATCTCAACAAAGGCACTTGCTCTTACTTCTTGTAGCCAAGCACCAGCTTCTTCGTTGAATTTACGGTTAAATAGAATTTGGTAAGCTTTGTTTTTCAAAGCTGAATCGGTACGGTCGACTTCGCGACGGTCTAGTACTTCAACAATGTGCCAACCGTGTACGGTTTTGAATGGCGCACTGATTTTGCCTTCTGGTAGCGTTTCTACTTGGTGTTTGAATTCTGGTACATACAAATCTGGTGTTTGGTAGCCTAGCTCACCATCTTGTACTGCAGAACCTGGATCTTGGCTGTATTGCTGTGCAAGGTCACCAAAGCTCGCTTCCCCTGCGTTTACGCGGCGCGTGATCTCTTCAAGTTGTTCCTTCGCGCCATCATCACTCAAGATTACGGTTGGCTTAATCAGGATATGACGAGCATTCACTTCCGTTACTGCTACGGTTTCTAAGCCTTTCACATCTTCAATTTTTAGAATATGGAAACCAACGCCACTTCTGAAAGGACCGATGATGCTGCCTATATTTTGCATTTTGATTTGATCAGCAAAGATGGTTGGCATTTCTTCTTTACGCATCCAACCCCAATCACCACCTTGCAGTGCTTTAGGGCCCTTAGAGTAAGTATAAGCCATGGTGCTGAAATCTTTGCCTGAGTTCAGTTCTTCAACCAGTTCAGTAGCTTGAGCTTCTAACTCTTCTTTGGTTTGGTCATCATTAAAGCGCAGTTGAATGTGGCCAATTTTATATTGAACGGTCGCGTTAGTCTCTTGCGCTAAGATATCCGCTAGGTTATCGACTTCCGCAGGAAGAATATTGATACGACGACGAACTAAGGCGTTACGAGCTTCACTTGCTGCAATCTCTTTTCTTACTTGCTCACGAAATGCATTGTAGCTAAGGCCTTCTTCCGCAACCGATGCGGTAAGCTGTTCAACCGTTTGATTGTTGTCTTTCGCGATGCCTTCGATTGCTTGATCGAGTCTAGCATCATCAATACGAACGCCAATACGTTCCGCTTCTTGAGTTTGAATAGTATCGATGATCAGTTTTTCGAGCACTTGCTCATTGAGCACATCTTGCGATGGCAATGTTTGACCGCTTTTCTTAGCGTTTGCGCGCAGCGTCTTCATCGAAGCATCGATGTCGCTTTGTAAGATAACGCCTTCGTTAACGATAACTTTTACGCTGTCTAGCTCAACCGGTGCTGCAAAGCTTGTTGATAAAGTACAAGTCGCTGCAATAGCAATTAATGTGCGTTTCCACAATGTCATGTGTAATCCTTTAAATTTACTGATTTCTTATCAGTAAAGAAAATTAGTTGTTTAAGAAGAATGGGCGACCGTAGCTCAATGAGTTATCAGAACTGCTATCCCCAACAGCGCCTGAATCAGAGCCTAAGTTAGTACCAAAGCCGATAATACCGAAATTCACACCAAAGTTATTTTCATATTCAGGCGTGACATTTGGATCACTAATGTTATTTGTCAGCTGGTTACTATACGTAAATCCGATATACCAACAATCCGATTTATAGTTCAAGCGAGCCAACCATTCTAGATTTTCTTGTGTGGTTAAATCATAGAAATATTGAGCACTGGCATTCCACTTCCGCGAAATCTGGTAAGCACCAAGTAAGCCTGCTTGTGAGATACCATCTCTAGTTATGGATGATACGTCAAAATCTACAGTTTCATTTATGTACTCTTCTGTTACATAGCGGTAGTTGGTTTGTATATAGCCGCCGGCAAAACGGTACTCAATGGTACTGTTAGCAAGTTGCATCGAAGATGAATCAATGTCGTATTGCACACCGCCATGGTAGAAAAGGTAATCATCGTAGTTGAAATCCATTTCAATAGCCCAAGACGAATAATTAGTTTTCTTATTAGAGTCGTCGTTGTCTAAAGTCTGTTTTGTATCTTTATCAAAATAGAAAATTTGACCAAAAGATATGTTTAAGCGCTCTCGGTACTCATCATCAAAAAAGCGAGATGATGCGCCATAGCTAATTTGATTTGCTGACGCAATGCGGTCTACACCACTGTATTTGCGGCTTCTGAATAAGCCATAGTAATCAGTCTGTAGTAGTGTTGTATCGTAAAGGCCAATTTCGCTTTGATCTTCTTCTGGCACGTAAAGGTACTGAACTTGAGGTTCGAGTGTTTGAGTGTAATTACCTACAATTTTTGTATCACGTTCAAGAACGATACCTGCGTGGCTTCTAAACTCAGGTATTACACGTGTTACTGATTCCTCTAAATCTTCATACTCACTATCAATGTCATTCAGATCCTGTTGGTAGTATGTACCAAGTAATCGTGCTTCGGTTGTCCAAGTGCCCCAAGTGTTACCTACTGGGATTGTAATACCAGGTTCAACGTGAACACGAGTGGCTGATGGTTTGCCTGATGCGTCGGTATCGAACATTGATATATGACTGATTAAGTCAAAATCTAGGTAATCCATTACCTCTGGAGCATAGTAGTTATACTCGAGTTGTGGCATTAGACGATAAGGCAAGTTATTGCTGGTGGTAAGAACTTGGAAGTCTCGAACAAGTACAGACGCATCCCAATTTTGAGAACGGTATGTTGCTTGCCCTTCTTGAAGCAGTTGTCCATCTTCACGGTTACCGATATTTGAGCTCATGTCCGAAAAGTAGTCAATATCACTGACTTTAGAGTAATCAATTTCGAATAACCAAGATTGTTGGAATATTCCTGAATGTTCTAGTTGGAAACCCCAACGATCGCCTAGATCAGTGTACTTTTGATCGTCTGGTAAATATTCAGACTCGATACTACCGGAACCAAAATCGCTTAAATATCTGAATTTACTGTTGAGTTGAGTGCCACGCTCTTGCATGTACTTGAAGGTAGTTTCCAAATCGTAGTCTGGTGCTAAGTTCCAATAAACAGGAATTTCAGCTTCAAAACCATCGCTTGAACCATACGAAACTGTTGGGTACAAGAAACCGGTTTTACGTGTATCACCCACCGGTACTGTTAAGTAAGGTAAGTAAAAGACGGGAACACTTTGGATTTCAAAACGTGGATTATAAAAAGTGGCTTGTTCTTCGTCTTGGTCGACACTGATGCTCGATGCTCTTAGACGCCAAGCATTATCGCCGATAGGGCAAGAGGTAATGGAGCCATCTTCAATCTCATAAACCGCTTTACCTGTTTTTGCTATATAAACAGCATCTCCGCGACCGGGCTCGCAAAGGAATTCGTAATCGGTGTTCTCAAGCGTCATTTCATCTGTAGTCAGATTATTGGTCGCTCTGTCTGAGATAGATTTGATTTGACCATCACTAAAGTTTACGTTGCCTTCAGCTACAACGATATTTTCTTGTTGGTGCAGGGTTACGTTATCGGCAAGGATGGTCTTGTTCCCTTGCGTAACGACTACGTCACCTGAATATATTGCTTTGTCACCATTGATAGCTTCTAAGCGATCTGACTCAACATGAGCGGGTAGCTGTGTCTCGTTTTCTGCAGCGGGCTCGATCAAGCATTGATCTATAGAGGGCATTTCCTGCACACTACTATCGGTGATTGTTTCAGCTTGAGTTGTCGACACGTATAACGCCGTACTTATAGACGCGGCTAACAAGGTGCGGGAAAAAGATTGCATGAAGTTGAACTATCCTGTGTCACTAGATGAAGGGTTGATCTAGTATCAATCCAATTAATAAAGCATTTTCCTTATGATAAAGGAAATAATAGCATTCAGCATCATCAGACAGCATTACTCAGATAAAATTCATAGATAGAGAACACATAATGCAAATATTTGGCAAAATTTTGGGCGCGTTTTTTGGCTTTTTATTTGGAGGGCCACTCGGTTTAGTTTTTGGTCTGTTTTTAGGACACCAATTCGATAAAGCTCGCGGATTGAACCAATCAGGCTTCAATAGCTCTGGTTTTGGTCGAGGTCCAAGCCAAGCAGAAAGACAGAACGAGTTTTTTAAATCCGCTTTTGCGGTTATGGGGCACGTTGCTAAAGCGAAAGGGCAGGTAACGCCAGAAGAGATTCAACTCGCTTCTACCATGATGGAGCGTATGAACCTGCATGGCGAACAGCGTAAAGCAGCGCAAGATGCATTCCGTGACGGCAAAGAGAGCGACTTCCCTCTGAACGACGTACTTGAGCGAGTTAAAATCTCATCGGGTGGTCGTTTTGATCTTCTGCAGTTCTTTCTAGAGCTTCAGGTATCTGCCGCATTTGCGGATGGAAGTTTGCACCCGAGTGAACGTCAAGTTCTGCATAAAATAGCGCAAGGGCTTGGGTTTTCGGCAGCACAACTAGAACGCCGCTTGCAGATGCAAGAAGCTGCGTTCCGTTTCCAACAGCAAGGTGGAAGCTTTGGTGGCCATCAGGGTCATGGGCAATCATCAGGTTGGCAACAGGCTTCGCAACAGAACCAACTTGGCGACGCATATAAGGTTCTTGGTGTGAGTGAAAGTGCTGACGGTAAAGAGGTGAAGAAAGCCTACCGCAAGCTGATGAATGAACATCACCCAGATAAACTGATGGCGAAGGGCTTACCGCCTGAGATGATGAATGTTGCGAAAGAGAAATCGCAAGAAATTCAGAATGCTTATGACCTGATAAAGAAAGTAAAAGGTTTTAAGTAATTGAACACTAAACCGAGTAATAACAAAGTTACTCGGTTTTTTATTAAAGGGAATTATATGACGGTAACGTATCAGGATGTTCTAGAGTTTTGGTTCGATGAGTTGACGCCTAAAGATTGGTTTACTGGCGGCGCCGAGATTGACACTTTGATAGAGTCTCGATTTTCTGAATTGCATAAAGCAGCCATTCAAGGCGAGCTATTTGAGTGGCGCCAAACTGCGCAAGGACGATTGGCTGAGATTATCGTACTTGATCAGTTTTCTCGAAATATTGGTAGAAAAAGTCCGACAGCATTTTCTGCTGATCCGATGGCGTTGGCTCTAGCCCAAGAGGCGGTAGCGGGTGGTTTTGATCACCAGCTTAACGAGCAACAGAAAAGCTTCCTGTATATGCCTTATATGCACAGTGAATCTTTGTTAGTCCATGAACAAGCCGTGGAACTCTTTTCTCAAACGGGATTAGAGCATAATCTGGACTTTGAGTTTAAGCACAAGGTTATCATTGAGCGATTTGGTCGCTATCCGCACCGTAATGAGGTGTTAGGGCGAGCTTCGACTCCCGAAGAGATTGAGTTCTTGCAGCAACCGGGCTCAAGCTTTTAATTGTAGAAATACGGTCAAAGAATTGAGAAGAGGCTAGAGGTTAATAAAAACCTCTCGCCTCTTTTTTACTTTAGTGATCAACTTTAGCCTTAGAGCTAGTTTGCTTGGTTGAGCGACCAATCGTATTCATAACTGATGTTTTGAGTATTGGTTACTGCTTCAATTCGATATTGTTCTAAGTGCTGAATAAGCTGTTTCTTCGTACCAAAATCCACAGCAAACCATTCGTAAATCGATGATAGTTGAAGCTTATTGTTTGTAACCATCACGCCTTTGTCACTGCTTACAAACTCAGTTGCAGCTTGCTCTAGCAAGGCTTCAGTATTTTTAGAGGTAAAAGCGTCAGGTTGTAAGTTAGGGCAACCTAGGCTGGCACAGTTCACTGCATAATGCGTGCGAGGATCTTGCCAAATTGGTCTTAGGATTCGGTGTTCAATGTCATTGAGTGTCAGTGATTTCCCATTAACGACTACCACATCATCTCCCCACGGACCGAAACTAAATAGTCCGCCAAGTTTAGTTATGGATTTGATCGGGTAGGCATCAAGAATCAAATCGACAGTCACGGCGTTGTATAGGTTAACCCAATAGGCATACTGCTCCGCTTTTGAATAGTCGAGCGGATTCACCTGTTCGAGTTGCTTGATGTATTGTTTAAGCTTTGTTTTATCGGCGGTGTTCACTGCTTTATAGCGAACTAACGTATTTTGCCCCTGTTTAACCAAGTAGCTATCGAGGAATTGCTGCCAATCTTGATGAGATACCTGTTCTAGTTTGGTTTCGTCGCTTTGGTTCCAGTATGGCCAAAGATCGGACTTAGGCGCAGACCAAGCTAAGGTTGAGAAAAGTAGGCTGATAATAACGAGTAGTTGTTTCATGGCATTCTCCTGATGACTGACTACTAAGACCTTATGCTTTGCGATTTTCTTTCATGGCTCTTCAGTTAAATAACAGAGCAGAGCTTAATAAACACATTAAGTTAAGCTAAAAACTCAGCCAAATAAAAAAGGTTGGCATTAGGCCAACCTTTTATGTGTACACAAAACAGTGCGATTCTATTTCAAGACTTCTTATTTTAGGAAGCTAGGAATCTTAGCTTCAAACTCTGAAATCTTATCGGCGTGTTGAAGTGTTAGGCCGATGTTATCTAGGCCATTCAGTAAGCAGTGACGACGGAACTCATCAATTTCAAACGAGTACTCTTTGCCGTTCGCGCTGACTTTCATTGCTTCTAGATCAACCGTAATTTCTGCACCTTCATTCGCTTCAACGAATTGGAATAGCTCATCCACTTCTTGCTCAGTCAATCGAACTGGCACCATTTGGTTGTTGATCGAGTTACCGTAGAAAATGTCGGCAAAGCTTGGTGCGATCATTACTTGGATACCGTAATCGGCAAGCGCCCACGGTGCGTGTTCACGAGATGAACCACAACCGAAGTTTTCACGAGCTAAAAGAATTGAAGCGCCTTGGTAGCGAGCTTCGTTCATTACAAAATCAGGGTTTGGCTGTTGGCCTGCATCGTCTAGGAAGCGCCAATCGTGGAACAAGTGCTTACCAAAACCGATGCGGTTTACTTTCTGTAGAAACTGCTTTGGAATGATCGCATCAGTATCGATGTTGGCCGTATCTAGAGGAACGACTAATCCGGTGTGTTGTTGAAAACCTGACATGTTAAATCCTCTAATTAAAGTTCACGAATATCGACAAAGTGACCAGCGATAGCCGCTGCGGCTGCCATTGCTGGGCTAACTAGGTGCGTACGACCATCACGGCCTTGGCGACCTTCAAAGTTACGGTTTGATGTAGAAGCACAGCGCTCTTGTGGACCTAGACGGTCGTTGTTCATTGCAAGACACATAGAACAGCCTGGTAAGCGCCATTCAAAGCCGGCTTCGATGAAGATCTTATCTAGGCCTTCAGCTTCAGCTTGTGCTTTAACTTGCTCTGAACCCGGAACGATAAGCGCTTGAACATGTTTCGCTACTTGACGACCTTTCGCTACCGCTGCTGCTGCACGCATGTCTTCGATACGAGAGTTAGTACAAGAACCCACGAACACTTTATCTACGTTGTAATCAGATAGAGATTTACCGGCTTCAAGACCCATGTAAGCCAGCGCTTTTTCAGCTGATGCTTTTTCTACAGGGTCTGCGAAGCTTTCTGGTGCAGGGATTGGTGTGTCTACTGAGATAACCTGACCTGGGTTGGTACCCCAAGTGACTTGTGGTTTGATGTCTGCCGCTTCTAATGTAACAACTGCATCGAATTCTGCATCAGCATCGGTTTTTAACGTATCCCAGTATTCGATTGCTGCTTCTAGGTCTTCGCCTTCTGGAGAGAACTTACGACCTTTGATGTACTCGTATGTCGTTGCATCTGGAGCGATTAAGCCTGCTTTAGCGCCAAGCTCGATTGCCATGTTACATACTGTCATACGACCTTCCATCGTAAGGTCGGTAATTGCCTCACCACAGAATTCAACTACGTAGCCAGTACCGCCAGCAGCCGTTGTTTTACCGATGATCGCTAGCACGATGTCTTTTGCAGTGATGCCAGGAGTAACCTTGCCTTTTACTTCGATCTTCATGGTTTTAGCGCGCGCTTGTTTTAGCGTTTGAGTCGCTAGAACATGCTCTACTTCTGAAGTACCGATACCGAATGCTAATGAACCAAATGCACCGTGTGTAGCCGTGTGCGAGTCACCACATACGATGGTCATGCCCGGTAGCGTAATACCTAGCTCAGGACCCATTACGTGCACAATACCTTGGTATTTGTGGTTTAGATCGTAAAGCGTGACACCAAACTCTTCACAGTTCTTCGATAGCGTTTCCATTTGGATACGAGCCATCTCACCAGAAGCGTTGATGTCTTTAGTTTGTGTCGATACGTTGTGATCCATGGTCGCGAAAGTCTTGCCAACTTGGCGAACTTTGCGGCCTTTCTCACGCAAGCCATCAAATGCTTGAGGTGACGTTACTTCGTGAACTAAGTGACGATCGATATAAAGAATTGGTGTTTCGCCCTTCGCTGCAACCGCAACGTGAGCATCATAAACTTTTTCGTATAAGGTTTTTGCGTGCTGGTTTGTCGACATAGCTTTTCTTCCTTGGGAGCATCAGTCCCAGTGTTTGTTTCGAGCCAAGTCATGCGGTTTACGCTGACTTGGCTTGATATTATTCTTATGTACTTGCTTCTAATCGGAGCCTTTAGCTTATGAAGCTAAGATGTACTCAGCGATCTTGTCACCCATTTCAGAGGTAGTCAGCGCTTGGTTTTTGCCAGCAAGGTCTGCCGTTAGCTCGCCTGCAGAAAGTGCTTTAGAAACCGCTGCTTCGATGTCTTGTGCTGCCGCTTCTTCGCCTAGGCTGTAACGAAGCATTAGGGCTGCAGAAAGGATTTGCGCGACTGGGTTTGCGATGTTCTTACCTGCGATATCTGGTGCGCTGCCACCTGCTGGTTCGTATAGGCCGAAGTTGCTTTCATTTAAACTTGCAGAAGGAAGCATACCCATAGAGCCAGTGATCATTGCGCACTCATCAGAAATGATGTCGCCGAAGATGTTTGAACATAGCATTACGTCAAACTGAGATGGGTCTTTGATTAGCTGCATGGTCGCGTTGTCGATGTACATGTGGTTTAGCGTTACATCTGGGTAATCTTTTGCGATCTCTTCAACGACTTCACGCCATAGGATAGAGCTCTGTAGAACGTTCGCTTTATCGATTGAGTAAACATTTTTGTTACGTAGGCGTGCAGATTCAAACGCAATCTTTGCAATACGTTCGATTTCGTAGCGGTGGTAAACCTCTGTATCAAAAGCTTTTTCAGTTGCGCCTTCGCCTTCACGGCCTTTAGGTTGGCCGAAGTAGATACCGCCTGTTAGCTCACGGACTACCACGATGTCGAAACCGTTACCTGAGATGTCAGCACGTAAAGGCGAGAAAGACTCTAGACCTTTGTGGATTTGTGCAGGACGTAGGTTACAGAACAGTTGGAAGTGTTTACGGAGAGGAAGTAGGGCACCACGCTCTGGTTGATCGTTTGGTGGAAGGTGTTCCCACTTAGGGCCGCCAACCGAGCCAAATAGTACTGCGTCAGATTCTTCACAGCCAGTGACTGTTGCTTCTGGAAGTGGACAGCCGTGGTTATCAATTGCGATACCACCAACATCATACTCTTCACGAGAAAAGCTAATCGCATGCTTCTTTTCAATCGCGTCTAGCACTTTGTGTGCTTGCTGCATTACTTCTGGGCCAATGCCATCACCAGGTAGTACGGCAATTTTGTATGATTTATCAGTCATGTTAATCCTTTAATTCTTTGTTACTGAGCTATTTAGCTCGTTTTAAATTTTGTCCCTAAAGCCAATAACATCGGCTCTAGGGCTCTGTTATTGGGTGCTTAAATTGTTGCGATTCTTTGCTGTTTCATTTCAGCAATGGTGTCTGCGCGTTGAATGCTATTAATAACGTGCAGTAGCGCCTGACCAGAGGCCTCAACGATATCCGTTGAAACGCCTGTACCGTGGTACTTGCGGCCTTTGTAGTTCGCAATAATATCAGCTTGGCCTAAGCCATCTTCGCCTTCACCTTTCGCGGTAAGGTCGAATTTATCCAATGCAATTTCGTAACCCGTTAAGCGGTAGATACATTGGTATAAAGCATCAACCGGGCCGTTACCGACAGCCGCTTCGCATTTCTCTTCATCACCACATTGCAGCTTGATGCTGGTGGTTGACATAACACTACCAGATTGTACGCTTAGGTAGTTAAGTTTATAGAAGTCATCTTCGTCACGTAGATTTGCGAAGTGCATTAGTGCTTCTAGGTCGTAATCGAATACTTGGCCTTTACGGTCAGCCAGTTTCAAAAAGTCTTCGTACAATGAATCTAGGTTGTACTCATTGTCTTTGTAGCCCATTGCGTCCATGTGACTCTTAACGGCTGCACGACCACTGCGGCTTGTTAGGTTCAATGCTTTGTTTTTCAAGCCAATAGACTCAGGTGTCATGATCTCGTAAGTGTTCTTGTTCTTTAGCATGCCATCTTGGTGGATACCTGAAGAGTGGCTGAATGCGTTAGCACCAACGATTGCTTTGTTGTCTTGAATCGGCATGTGGCAAAGCTGGCTCACCAATTTACTGGTACGGTGGATCTCTTGGTGATCTAGGCCGGTATGAACACCTAATAACTCTTGACGAGTCTTGATGATCATTGCGATCTCTTCTAAAGAACAGTTACCCGCGCGTTCACCAATGCCGTTAATGGTACCTTCAACTTGGCGAGCACCTGCTTGTACCGCTGCGATTGAGTTAGCAACCGACATGCCTAAGTCATCGTGACAGTGAACAGAGATGATCGCTTGGTCGATGTTGGGTACGCGATCAAATAGCGTTTTGATAATGCCACCAAACTCGTTAGGTACTGTGTAGCCCACTGTGTCTGGAATGTTGATGGTTTTCGCGCCCGCGTTGATTGCCGCTTCAACCATACGACATAGGTTGTCGATAGGTGTACGACCGGCATCTTCACAAGAGAACTCAACATCGTCAGTGTAGTTGCGCGCATGCTTTACCGCTTTCACTGCCATCTCGACAACATCGTCGTAGCTGCGGCGTAATTTGTCTTGAACGTGAACCGTCGATGTAGAAATGAAGGTATGAATACGGAACTGCTCAGCCACTTTTAGCGCTTCTGCAGCGGCATCGATATCCTTCGCTACAGCACGAGAAAGCGCACAGATACGGCTATCTTTAATATTTTTTGCGATGGTTTGTACTGACTCAAAGTCGCCTGGTGATGACACCGGAAAGCCCGCTTCAATAACATCTACACCCAGTCGTTCAAGTGCATAAGCGATCTGTAATTTCTCTTTTACCGTTAAGCTTGCAGCCAACGCTTGCTCGCCATCACGTAAGGTCGTGTCAAAAATTATCACTTGATCGTTCATGGGTGCTTCCTTATATCGATAATGAATCGATTGCTATCCAAATTATTATTAAGAATGATGTTCTTTTAAAAGTGCCAGTTACAAAAAAACCCGCTCAGCGCGGGTTTTAATATTTGTGTAGTTCTTGACCCACAACTTACCCGCGCGATTGGTTCACGATAAGGAGAAGTTTCAGCAGTCGAGAAGAAGAAAAAATCATTACACAAATATCCGTAAATAAACTGTTAACACCATATTTACCGCAATTTATTCTGAGCGTCAAACAAGAAAATCCAATATCAGCGTGCTTTGGCGGTGTTTTTTTTTGGTTTGTGCTGCTTGCGTGTTGTTTGCTGGTGTTATCAGCTGATTGAGTGTTTTGTACTGGGCGGTTAGTTTATCGTTTGGCTGATGTGTAGGTTAAAACTTTGTAGTAAATCTTTTTGATGGAACGATTCACCAATAAAATTAAAAGGGTGGCTAAATTAATTAATCATTTGATTAAATAGTGAGTAATTAATCTTCTACAACCATGTCGATTTATCCCTATAATTAATCGTGTGATTAATTATAGGGATAGGTCTCAGTGATGGCAGCGCGTAAAGCAGGGCGACCTCAACAGAATCTAGATGTACGGCAGTTACTCATTGAGCACGCTCGAGATCTGTTTGTCGTTCAACCATACGACAAGGTATCGACTCGCTTAGTTGCTGAGCGAGCGGGTGTGAATATTGCGATGATTCGCTATTACTTTGGCAGTAAAGCCGGATTGTTTGAGGCGATGCTACGTGAAACCCTACGACCGATGCAATTGCAGATGCAAAGGTTGGTTGAAGAAAGCAGTCATGAGAACTTTCTTGATTTAATGCGGACTTACTACAAAGAGATGGTCAAGGTGCCCAAGTTTCCACGCTTGATTGCCCAAGTAATGAATATGCCTCCCTCTGAAGTGCAAAGAGAGTTGCTCGAAAAGGTTTTCCTCGATGTGGCCAAGCCAGCCCAAGATGTCATTTTTGAAAAGTTGGTGGCACAAGGTGTCTTAAGAAAAGAGATGGATCCCAAGCTCTGCCGCGTGTCGTATATAAGCTTGATGGTATTTCCATTCATTGCACCGCCCCCTCTATTAGCAATCCATGGTATTGAGATTAATGAAGAATTCCTTAATCGTTTAATCGAACACAACATTCAATTGATGACAGAAGGCTTTATAAACACGCCAAGCCCTTCTTCCGTGCAGGACCAAAGATAATGAAAATAAATAAAAAACTACTCTTCTTTCCAGCACTTGCGGTTGGTGTGATTGGCCTTGTCGCCGCGATTAACTTGAAGCCAGATCTTCCAACCAAACCTGCAGGTGATAGAGCTCGCTTAGTTGATACAGTGAGCCTAGAACAACAACTGATAGCGCCGTTAGCGGTCGGCTTTGGCAAAGTGGTGCCTAAAGTTGAATGGAAAGCGATTGCTGAGGTGACAGGACAGATCGTGTATCGACATCCAGATCTTGAAAAAGGGCAGGTGATCCCTGCAGGAACGGTCGTACTCAAAGTTGATCCATTGGATTACGAATTGAAACTGATACAAGCAGAGGCGGATCTAAAATCAAGCCAAACCTCATTAGCGAAATTGAATCAAGAAGAAGACAACCTTAATCAGACTCTTAAGATCGAAAAGAATCGCTTAGTGATCAGTAATAAAGAGTTACAACGTAAACAGGATCTGCGTAAGAAAGGGCTCACCTCTCAATCGGATGTCGATCTACAAAAACAAAGTGCGCTATCTCAACAGAAGTTGGTATTAGATATCGCGAACCAAATCGCATTAATGCCAGACGAAAAACGTGTTGCGCAAGCGGTGATTAAGGTCAATGTATCTAAAGTCAAAGAGGCGCAACGCTCTCTCGATAAGACTACCGTCACTTTACCAAGAGCGATGCGAGTTGCTCAAGTTTATATCGAGCAAAATCAAGTGGTTAACCTTCAGCAAGAGATGTTTATTGCTCACGGGATTGATGTCATGGAAGTGGAGGCGCAACTTTCTATTCACGATATACAAACTTTAGCCTCCAGCTTTAACCAGTTCCCTCGCGATACCGCAGGAATTCCTAATCCTTATGAAGCGCCAATCAAAGCAAGCATCCAACTTAACAGCGGTAACCTGAATCTTAGCTGGCCTGCGAAGGTAGCAAGAATCAGCGAAACGGTTGATGAAAACCAAGCGACGGCGGGGATTATTCTCGAGATCGCTCAAGACTATTCACAACTGCAGCCAGACAGCGCAACGCCGTTGGTTAATGGTATGTTTGTCAAAGCCGAGATTGAAGGTGTAGCGAATCTAAGTTGGGTGGTTCCAGAGCGAGCACTGCATGGTGATAAGGTTTACTTGATGGATGACAATCAGCGTTTGCAAGTGGTGAATGTTGAAGTGCTTTATCGCAGAGACAATCAAGTGGTTGTGAGTGGCGAGCTACAAACTGGAGATAAACTGGTTCTCAATGATGTCCTGCCAGCAATAGAAGGCATGTTACTGAGAGAGTCCAACTCTGAAGAGGCTGAGCTTGAATCAGATACTCAGGAGAGTGCGTCATGATCAAGTTTTTCTCTCGGCACCCAACAGCAGCAAACTTGTTGATGCTTGGGTTGTTGATCTTGGGTATAAGCTCACTATCAACCATCAAACGTGAAACCTTCCCCGCTTACGATCCGCCTTACATTATGGCTGCGATTGTTTATCCCGGCGCCTCTCCACAAGAAGTGGAAGAGAGCTTGTGTGTGCGAATGGAAGATGCAGTAGACGGCTTAGCCAACATTGAAGAGACTCAGTGTGAAGCCATCGAAGGCAGCGCTCGTTTAATTCTAAAGTTAAATGAAAAAGCGGACATCGGCCGAATGCTGGTGGATGTACAAACTCAAATCAACTCTATCAATGACTTCCCGACTGAGATTGAATCACCTGTTGTTCAAGAGCTAGATTGGAATGAACCGGTTGTTGATATCGCCATCACAGCAGAAACATCGTGGCCGGAGCTTAAGGCCTACGCTGAAGACCTCAAGCGTATCATGAAGCTTGATTATGATGTTTCACTGGTCGATGTTAGCGGCTTCTCTGATCATCAATACCGCGTTGAACTGGATACTCAAGCGATTCGCCAGCTGGGTTTGAGTGTCGGTGATATCGCAGACCAGATTGGCCGTCAGAATGTAAAACTGCCAAGCGGTAACGTTGAAACACCAGACAAGAATTTTCTGATTCGTTTTGATGAAAGACGAATTACACCTGTTGAGCTGGAAAGTATCGTGGTTGGATCTGCGCCCAATGGCTCTGTGATCCGTTTGAGGGACATTGCAAAAATAACCGACCGCTTTGAGCTTGATGAACAGAAGGTGTTGTTTGATGGCAAGCCATCGGCTCTGTTGAAAATCAGTAAGAATAAAGAAGATGATGCGTTACGAATCAAAGAGAACGTGACGCGATTCGTTGAAGATCAAAGCGCTATTGCTCCTGATGGCGTGACACTACAAATGACCAACGATCTCTCGTCGGTACTTTGGGATCGCCTTACTATGATGGTTCGCAATGGCTGGCAAGGTATTGTGCTGGTATTTGCCACCATGTGGCTGTTCTTCAGCTTACGCTATTCATTCTGGGTTGCGGCTGGCTTACCGGTTGCCTTCCTTGGTGGTTTATTCTTAATGGCGAACTTAGGTTTATCGATTAACATTATGTCGCTGGTCGGACTGTTGATGGCGATTGGTATCATGATGGATGACGCCATCGTGATTGCCGAATCGATAGCGTCCCATTTAGACCGGGGGCAAAACGTTGATGATGCGGTGTACAACGGCGTTAAGAAAGTGCTTCCCGGGGTCTTATCTTCTTTCTTAACTACGGTGTGTATTTTCGGTAGCTTGTTGTTCCTCGATGGAGAGATGGGCGCGGTGCTTAAGGCTGTTCCTCAAGTATTGATTTTGGTGCTGTCGTTGAGCTTGATTGAAGCCTTCCTGATTCTGCCTAATCACTTGTCTCATTCATTACACAAAGAAAAGAATGACAAGCCAGCGCTGCGCTTCAAAGTTGTGTTGTTAGAGAAGTTTGAGAACTTTCGTAATACCACTTTGATGAACATGGTTGAGAAAGTGGTGACATTCCGCTACGCCTTTATGGGCGGAGTGCTGACCCTGCTGTTGCTTTCGGTAGCCTTGATTGCTGGTGGCGTTGTTAAGTTCCAACCTTTCCCTGAGCTTGATGGTGATATTGCCGAGGCGCGTATCATTCTTCCGCCGGGGGCGTCACTGTCTCAAACCGAGATAGTGGTCGATAAGATTGTAGCATCAGCCGAGCGTTTAAATGCGCAGTGGAGCGAAGAGGTCGAAGAAGGCAACACCTTGGTTGAGCACATTACTAGCCAATTTAATGCCAACGCAGATGCCAACGAATCTGGTCCGCACTTAGCTACCGTGCGCTTAGACTTACGCGGAGCTGAGAGCCGTAACACGGTTATTGATGACTTTATTGATGCATGGCGAGAAGACATCGGTGACTTGGCTGATCCTATCTCGTTAGTTTTCAAGCAACCGACCATGGGACCGGGCGGCCGTGCGATTGAGATTCGTGCTAAGCATGATGACCTGAGCGCATTGAAATCGGCTTCTTTGGATATTCAGGAATACCTTAATCAGTTTGATGGCGTGCACGGCGTGCTGGATGACATGCGTATGGGTAAAGAAGAGATTTTGGTGAAGCTGCGTCCGGGCGCTGAGACCTACAATGTGAATGGACAGATGATCGCTTCCCAATTACGTGCGGCTTTCTTTGGTCAGACAGCGGATGAGATTCAAATCGGTGTTGAGAATATCTCGATTGAAGTTCGTCTTGATAAAGAACAAGCGGGTGATTTACAGCAGCTGGCTAACTTCCCAATCATCACTGCAGACGGCAGTCAGATTCCATTAGCAACATTGGCAACGTTAGATTTTCAGCGTAACTATGTGCGAATCCAACGTATCGATGGGTTGAGAACCATCAGTATCTTTGGTGATATTGATAATAAGAAAGCGAGTTCATCCGCGATTTTGGCTCAGTTCCAAAAAGATGAAGCCGCCAAACTTATTCAGAAGTACCCGGGTTTACGCTTTGATTTCGAAGGGGAGGCCAAGGATGCAGCCAAGACTGGCGCTTCGATGGGCAAAGGATTCTTGCTCGGCTTATTCGGCGTGTTTGCGATTCTTAGCTATCAGTTCAGAAGCTATTTAGAGCCTGTGGTCGTGATGTTAGCGATTCCACTCGCTTTTATTGGGGTGGTCGTTGGTCACTGGATACTTGGCCATTCTTTGAGTATGCCAAGCATGATGGGCTTTGTGTCGCTTGCCGGTATTGTGGTTAATGATTCCATCTTGTTGGTGCAGTACATTCGTCACCATGTCGATGAGGGAGATAGCGTGCATGACTCGGTGGTGAAAGCCAGTCGCGAGCGTTTCCGAGCGGTATTCTTGACCTCAATGACGACTGCGGCAGGTTTGCTACCGCTGTTGACGGAAACCAGCTTACAGGCTCAGGTTATCCAGCCATTGGTTATTTCGATCGTATTCGGCATATTTGCCTCGACCTTACTGGTGCTGTTTATGATCCCTGCTGCTTACGCGATATTGGCGGATTTCGGTTTGGTTAAAAAGCACGAGCCACTAGCGCTATAGCCTTTAGCGTTTAATTATTTGCGAGCTCTACTATTATTAGCGAGCTCTAGTATCATTAGCGAACGCTATAACCATTGACACGATAGAAGTAGCGTTTGCTTGCTTATATAAAGAATTGAAAACATAGAAGAATAAAGCGGCCTTGGGTCGCTTTATTTTTATCGGTCGCTTCTATCGCCATCCTGACTTGATCCATTGACCTGTCTATCAAGCATGGGAAATTTCATTTTAGTTCATTCAAAACGTCACTTAACTGTCATTTGTTGGGCATAACTTGAGCCTTAACTGAATAAGGATTGTTAAGGAGATCGTATGCGTACTATCGAACCTATTGTCCGCTGGGATGTGGCATTTTCTGTTTTCTGTTTAAAGAGCCGTTATAGCGGGCAACATGCAACGCTCAGTAAAGCGGTGTCTCATACTGGAGATGGACACCTTTATGTTTTGATTGCCTTGATTGCACTGCTGGTCGATAGCAACACCGGTCGAGACTTTCTTTTGGTGGGCTTAACCGCCTTCGCAATCGAACTGCCTATTTACTGGTTTGCTAAAAATACCCTCAAGCGCCGTCGACCAGCTGAATTCTCTTCACTACTTCACTCTCATATTGTGCCATCCGATAAATACAGTCTGCCTTCAGGGCATTCCGCTGCTGCTTTTGTTATGGCGACCCTAATCGGGCATTTCTATCCGAGCTTATACCTCTTTAGCTTGGTGTGGGCAACTGCGATTGCAGGCTCTCGAATCCTGCTCGGTGTGCACTTTTTAACGGACGTACTGATTGGCGCAGCCTTGGGCATCGCTTGTACCAGCCTCGCTATCAGCTTCATCCTGTAATTATTTTGTTGGCAACCACTGCCGAGCTTAAGTGGTAAATTTAAAGGAACATGCATGAAAATTTTATATGGCGTACAAGGCACAGGAAATGGGCACATCGCTCGAGCGAGAGCAATGGCCGTCGCTTTTCGTCAGCAAAATATTGATGTCGATTTTCTGTTCTCTGGGCGAGATGAGAGCAAATACTTTTCGATGGAAGCGTTTGGCAACTATCAGACCCGCAGCGGCTTAACTTTTTACAGCGAGCAGGGGCAGGTTAAATACGGTAAAACATTCATGAAGAACAACATCTGGCGATTTCTCCGTGAGATTAACCAGATCGATCTTACGCCTTATGACTTAGTGATTAATGATTTTGAGCCTGTCACTGCATGGGCGGCTAAGAGACAAGGTGTGCCATGCATTGGGATAAGCCACCAGAATGCGTTTCGTTATGATGTACCCAAAGAAGGGGGCAACTGGATTGAACATTCAGTGATTCAACATTTCGCCCCAACCGAGCACTCTATTGGCTTGCACTGGTATCACTTTGAACAGCCGATTTTGCCGCCTATCGTTCACACGCTGGTTGGTGAGCAACAAATAAAAACAACACAAGACTTTACGTTGGTCTATTTGCCATTTGAGGATCTTGAGTCGATCTCAGAGCTGCTGATGAAGTTCATTTCGCAAAACTTTGTCTGTTACCACCCGGATGTGATTGAGCATAGCCGAGTTGAAAATATTGAGTTCAAACCACTCAGTCATGCGGGCTTTCAATTCGACCTCAATCAGTGCTCTGGTGTGGTCGCAAATGGCGGCTTTGAATTGCCATCTGAAGCCCTAACTTTGGGGAAGAAATTGCTTCTCAAACCACTCGAAGGACAGTTCGAACAACAGAGCAATGTGGCGACGCTAGAGGCCCTTGGGTTAGCTCAAACCATGACGTTTTTAGATGCGGCTATCTTGCGCGCTTGGCTCAGTGAAAAACAGGCCGAAGTGGTCACCTATCCAGACGTGGCAAGTGCACTCGTTGAGTGGGTATTAGCAGGGAATTGGTCTAATCAAGATGATTTAAGAAAGCAACTTTGGGACAAGGTCGACTTTCCAAGTTATGCATCGCTCACCTAACTCATAAGTGCTATTTCTGAATTGACCGGTTGAACAATTCACGAGTTCAATAAATTGTAACAAATGTAACCAAACGATAGAACAGCTAAATAAGTCGAAATTAAACTCATAAGTGACGCATTTTATGTTTTTTTATAACTCTATAAATAATTGATTTTTAGATGTTGTTTAATCATTAAGGTAAAATAAAATTATTCTTTATCAATCTTGTTGGTAGCTCGAGATGCATTGGTTAATAGTAATGTCAATCCGAAAAACATCGGTCTGATAAATATAAGAATTAGTGGTTATCTATTCTCATACCATTACCAATTTAACGCTGTCGAACCGACAAGAGGCAACTTGAATGTTAGATAAGAAAGACGCAATGAGTGCTATTGCAAGCTACAGAATGGAAAGCACACTTCGTGGAGTCGACTTAAATCTTTTGACTGTATTTGATGCAGTTATGCAAGAGCAAAACATTACACGTGCAGCTCACAATCTGGGTATGTCTCAGCCTGCTGTAAGTAACGCTGTTGCTCGTCTAAAAGTGATGTTTAACGACGAACTATTCATGCGTCAAGGTCGTGGTATTCAACCGACTCAACGTGCTCGTCAGTTGTTTGGTCCAATCCGCCAAGCGCTACAGTTAGTACGCAACGAACTACCAAGTTCTGTGTTCTCTCCAGAGTCGTCTTCTCGCCTGTTCAAACTAGCGATTTGCAGCCCTTGTGATATGCGTTTTGCTCCTAAGATTATGTCGACAATCAACGAGCAAGCACCTAGCGTGAAACTGCACATGGATGCTGAATTCGATCGTCAACTTTCTGAGCGTATGCGCTACCAAGAAATCGACTTCGTTATTGATTACGCTCGTTTTGATGAGCAAGGCTTCTCAAGCACTGAAATCTTCCAAGACGAATTAGTTGTGGTTGCTTCTGCTTCTCACCCACGTATCAACGGTGAAGTTTCTGCGGCAGAGCTGCTTAACGAAAAGCACGCAAAACTGTCTCGCATCCATGGTCAACGTAGCTTCTCTGAGCAAGCTTACCGTGACCTAGATTGCACGCCTTTCTACGAAGGTACGAGCTTGAGCAACGTTCTTTACGTTGTAGGCCAATCTGAACTAGTAACAATTGCTCCTCGTTGGATGGTAGAACATGCAGCAAACAAAGAGCAGCTTCAGATTCTAGATTTCCCATTCGATAATGCGGCGATTTCTGGCTTCCTAAGCTGGCACGAATCAAGTGAAAAGGATAAAGGACACATTTGGTTACGAGATCAGTTAATGATGATCTGTGGCGAAGTAGTGGCACTTAACTAGACACTAATCCCTATGATTTATAAGCCCTAAGCTAGGAGACTGGCTTAGGGCTTTTTTATGCGCGCTATTTTAGTAGGTAGAAAACTAAGCGTTAGACGTACTATTACTTATAACTTTGAGCTTCATCAGTTGCCTTTTCCATGATCAGAGGTACACTTGTGCGCTCAAAAAAGCTTACAGGTGTAAGCCTAAAGGTAAAGAGATGGCCAATTTAGATTTTCATATCGTAAAAAGACTTCGTGACCAAATTGCCCAAGGCGGCAACCGTACAGCTTTGAAGCACAAAGTAGACAATGTATGGCAAGGCATTAGCTGGGAACAGTTTGGACAACAAATCGATACGCTTTCATTAGCACTATTGGCTCAGGGACTGAGAGTTCAAGATAAGATCGGTATCTATTCAAATAATATGCCTCAATGGACCGTGGCAGATTTTGCATCTTTACAAGCTCGTCTTGTGACTGTGCCGATTTATCCAACCAACACAGCAGCACAGTCGTCTTACATCATCCAAAATGCGGATGTGAAGATCTTATTCGTTGGTGAGCAAGTTCAATTTGACGCGGCGGTGAGCCTATTCGAAGAGTGTGAACAGCTAGAAGTGGTTGTCGCGATGTCTGATGATATCGATCTTCAAGGCCATAGCTTTGCGGTATCTTGGGCTGATTTCATGGCGCGCGGTGTTGAAGCTCAGCAAGCTGAACTTGATGCTCGTCTTGCAGATGCAAGCATGGACGACTTACTGACTCTTATCTATACCTCTGGTACTACTGGCCAGCCGAAAGGCGTAATGCTTGATTACACCAATATTGGCTATCAATTAGAAGGCCATGACGAGCGTCTAAGTTTAAGCAAAGACGATGTCTCATTGTGTTTCTTACCTCTATCTCACGTATTTGAGCGTGCGTGGACGTTCTACGTTCTCTATAAAGGCGCAACCAACTGTTACTTGCAAGATACCATGCAGGTGCGTGACGCGCTGAGCGACGTGAAGCCAACCGTAATGTGTGCGGTTCCACGTTTCTACGAGAAGATTTTCTCTGCGATTCACGAGAAGGTTTCGAAAGCGCCGTTTATCCGCAAGGTTCTATTTACTTGGGCGGTGAACATGGGAGCGAAACTCTCTGTTTGTCACCAAGAAGGTCGCACTCCTTCGCTAATGCTGAAGAAGAGCCATGCATTAGCAGATAAGCTAGTACTCTCTAAATTGCGTGCGCTGCTGGGCGGTAATATCAACTTCATGCCTTGTGGTGGCGCGAAGCTTGATGAGACGATTGGTCGTTTCTTCCATGCTATCGGCATCAACGTAAAACTTGGCTACGGCATGACAGAAACCACAGCAACGGTGTCTTGCTGGGATGACCGCTGCTTTAACCCTGATTCTATCGGTATGTCGATGCCGGGCGCAGAAGTTAAGATTGGTGCTCAGAACGAGATTCTTGTGCGTGGTCCAATGGTAATGCGTGGCTACTACAAGATGCCTGAAGAAACCGCGAAAACATTCGATGAACACGGCTTCTTGAAAACCGGTGATGCGGGTCATTTTGATGAAAATGGTAACCTGTTCATTACTGATCGTATCAAAGAGCTGATGAAAACCTCTGGCGGTAAATACATTGCACCACAAGTAGTGGAAGGCGCGATTGGTAAAGATCACTTTATCGAACAGATTGCGGTTATCGCTGACACACGTAAATTCGTTTCTGCACTGATTGTTCCTTGCTACGACTCGCTAGAAGAGTATGCAAAAGAACTGAACATCAAGTACCACGACCGTGTTGAGCTTATCAAGCACCACCAAATCGTTGAGATGCTAGAAAAGCGTGTGAATGACCTACAGCAAGAGCTCGCGAAGTTTGAGCAAGTGAAGAAGTTCAAGCTACTGCCAAAAGCGTTTTCTATGGATGATGGCGAACTGACGCCGACCCAGAAACTGCGCCGTAAGGTTATCAACGATAAGTATCAAGACGAAATCGAAGAAATGTACACTGAAAAGTCGAAAGATAAGTAGTTTTCTACTGAGATAAATTTTCAGTTGTTTAAAAATCCCCCTACGAATGTGATTGCATTTTTAGGGGGATTTTTTGTATCTAGTGATCAAGCACAATGTGCGAAAGCGCACACAGATAAGCTCGTTATTTATCGATAATTAGCGATTCATTTAAATATTAAGTGCTTTTTTTTGTTCGCTAACTAGTGTTTAAACCTGGCGTGTGGGGATGAGTTGGGTTTTATTTAATGCTTTGAGCTAATAGTTGGTTTTTTGGCACAGTTGCCGAATAACAGGTGTTAGACCAGATGATAATAAAGCGTTAAAGTTGTTTCGTATTACTGTTTGTTGTTATCACGACAGACAGCCATAGCCGAAAAAGTGGAAGTATTTCGAATTAGGCTACGAATAAGCCCTAGACTATGAAAAACCAGCCCAACATGTTCACCAAATATGATTGGAAACTGGTGAGGAGAGCAATATGACAACAAAACCTGAAACAGCCATGTCATCCGGCGCTGAAATGTTATCCGGCGCTGAGATGGTGGTGCAGTCTCTAATTGAAGAGGGTGTAGAACAAATCTTTGGTTACCCAGGTGGTTCTGTACTTGATATCTACGATGCGTTGCATGCTAAAACTGCTGAAATTAAACACGTATTAGTGCGACACGAACAAGCCGCTACCCACATGGCAGATGGCTATACTCGTTCTACCGGTAAACCGGGTGTAGTACTTGTGTGTTCTGGTCCAGGTGCGACCAATACCGTTACTGGCATTGCAACAGCCTACATGGACTCAATCCCAATGATTGTTATTTCTGGTAACGTACCAAATAACCTTATTGGTAACGACGCCTTCCAAGAGTGTGACATTGTGGGTGTATCACGCCCGATCGTTAAACACAGCTTCTTAGTTAAGAAAGCGGAAGATATCCCTGAAGTCGTTAAAAAAGCATTCTATATTTCAACGACAGGACGTCCCGGTCCTGTGGTTATTGATCTGCCGAAAGACATCTTAAACCCACAAATCAAGCTTCCTTATGAATACCCAGAAACGCTCAAAATGCGTTCGTATAACCCAACGGTTACGGGTCATAAAGGTCAGATCAAAAAGGCGCTAAAAGCCCTTCTTGAAGCGAAGAAGCCGGTACTTTATGTCGGTGGTGGTGCGGTTATTTCTGAGGCAGATAAGCCGCTGTTAAAATTAGCAGAGGCACTGAATTTACCTGTGGTAAGCACCCTAATGGGGCTTGGCGCTTTCCCTGGCACCCATAAGAACTCTTTGGGTATGTTGGGCATGCATGGTTTGTATGAAGCCAATATGGCGATGCACAATGCGGATTTGATCTTTGGTATTGGCGTACGTTTCGATGATCGAACGACTAATAACCTAGATAAGTACTGCCCTGATGCGAAGATCATGCACATTGATATCGACCCATCTTCGATCTCTAAGAACGTAAAAGTGGATCTACCGATTGTAGGTTCTGCTGAAAAGGTTCTAGAGAGCATGGTGAACTTGCTCGTTGAGCAAGGCGGCACTAACGATGCAGAAGCGATTGAAAGCTGGTGGAGTGAAATCAAGCAGTGGCAAGAGCGTGACTGCCTAGCTTATGAGAAATCGTCTGAGCGCATCAAACCTCAACAAGTAATTGAAACACTGCATAAAGTAACCAATGGCGATGCCTATGTTGCTTCTGATGTAGGTCAACACCAAATGTTTGCTGCTTTGTACTACCCATTTAACAAGCCGCGTCGTTGGATTAACTCTGGTGGTCTAGGCACTATGGGCTTTGGCCTGCCTGCTGGTATGGGCGTTAAGTTTGCTAAGCCAGATGAAGAAGTGGTTGTGGTAACCGGTGACGGCAGTATTCAAATGAATATCCAAGAGCTGTCGACTGCGCTGCAATACAATATTCCTGTTAAGATTATTAACCTTAACAACCGTTTCCTAGGCATGGTAAAACAGTGGCAAGACATTGTTTATCAAGGCCGTTACTCTAACTCATATATGGACTCTGTTCCTGATTTTGCTGCTATCGCTGAGGCTTATGGCCACGTTGGTATGCGTATTTCATCTCCGGATGAACTGGAATCAGGTTTGGAAAAAGCACTGGCGATGAAAGACCGTTTGGTATTTGTCGATATTAGTGTGGATGACACCGAGCACGTATACCCAATGCAGATCAAAGGCGAGGGTATGGATAACATGTGGCTAAGCAAAACGGAGAGAACATAATATGAGACACATTATTTCACTACTAATGGAAAACCAACCTGGTGCGCTTTCTCGTGTGGTTGGCTTGTTTTCTCAGCGTGGCTACAACATCGAGTCTTTGAACGTATCTCCAACCGATGATCCGACGCTGTCTCGTTTGAACGTCACTACTAACTCTAGCGAAATGCAGCTTGAGCAGATTCAGAAACAACTGCATAAGCTAATCGACGTACTTAAAGTACAAGAAGTGTCTGAGCTTGAGCATATTGAACGTGAGCTGTTGATGGTTAAAGTTCGTGCGAGCGGCTTTGCTCGAGCAGAAGTGAAGCGCACAGCAGATATCTTCCGTGGTCAGATTGTTGATGTCACGGCTTCTCAATATACGGTTCAAATGGCGGGTACGAGCGAGAAATTGGATGCCTTCATTCAGGCGCTGTCTGAAGTGACGGAAGTGCTTGAAGTGGCTCGAAGTGGTGTTGTTGGCATCGCACGAGGCGAACGTGCGTTGAAAGCCTAGACGATAAGTCTTTAAAAAATAACTTTAAAGCCGCTTTTTTAAGCGGCTTTTATTTTGTTAATTTTTTAGAGTGCTATAATCCCGCGCTGCACTTCCATTCATCTGAGTTAGCAATGCGAAATAAAAAATCAATAATTACATTGCTGATTATCTCTATCATATTGTCTTCTGCAGTATGTCTGTATTATTTGCAGCGTTACAAAGAAGTAAAACAGCAGAGCTTTGACTACTCAGCTAAGCAAGCCGTTCATCAGTTAGTGTATGCCAAGCGAGATTACGATCTTCTCAAGACTCAGTTAGTCTCGGTCATGGAGTTACTCAGTCATAGCCAGAGCTTGGTTAACTTTGCTTCCTCTCCCTCAGACCAAACCAAACATCTACTTGAAGAGGTCTGGCAATCTGTTCTAGTGAACCAGAAGTGGTATACACAAATTCACCTGTTAGATGTCACTGGCAAAGAATTGGTGCGCGTTAACTACTCCTCTGAGACTGGTAGAGTGACGTTTCCTCAACAACTGCAAGATAGATCGGATTCTAACTACTTCCAATACGCTCAAAAACTAGAAGCCGAACAGATTGGCGGTTGGGGTATTGAGCTTGAAACGGAGCATGGTGAAGTCACCTTCCCGTATTCGCCGGTAATCCGTGTCTTTACCCCAGTAGAAACCCCTAACAAAAGAGTCGGATACCTTGTCATCAATCTGGATGTATGGGGTCTATCGTCGCGTCTTAGCTTTTCACCAGATAACGATCTTAGAGCAGAAGTTCTCAATGACGCGGGCTACTTCATCGCGAGTAACAACAGCGGTAAATTGTTCGGAGACTCTATTCCTGAAAGAAAAGGCTACAACCTGAAAAATATCGCGCCGAAGACGTGGGATGCGATCTCCAATGATCAGGTGGGACACGTTTTTGAAGATGGTAATTTGTTTGCCTTTAACACGGTTATGCTCGCGAACAGTCAAAAGGTTCATTTGCTGATTCAACTTAATCAGAAGCAATTGATGGATAGGGCTGAACCGAGCTTAAGTGACCTCTCTCAAGAAGAAGTGTTTGTATTGCTAACGGTGCTGATTTTCGCCTTCCCATTTGCTTACCTGGTGACGCACTACCGACGCCGAAGCCTGGAGAGTAAATTGGCACGCGCCGCATTGAATGGCATGTCGGCAGTGATGATCTCTGATAAGCAGCACCGCACAATGATGATCAATAACGAATTTGAGAACATGACAGGGTACTGCAAAAAACAAGTTATCGGTCAGAATGCATTGCAACTGTTGCTTGAGAATACCGATCAAGTGCTCTCAAGCTCGGCTATTTGGAGTCATTTAGAGCAAGAAGAAGTATGGGAAGGGGAGGTTCAGTGTAAGAACAAGCTGCGTATTCCTTTTACTGCGATCATGCGAGTGCATGCGGTCAAAAACAATTCAGGCAAAGTCAGTTACTACATCACCTCGTTGGTTGATATTTCCGTAAGGAAGGAGCTTGAGGTGCGTTTGAGGATTTTAAGTGAACGTGACTCTTTGAGTAACCTCTGGAACAGACGAAAGTTCGAAGAGCAGTTGGCCTACTATTCTCGCTTGGTTGAGCGTTACCCGAACGAAGCGACCACTTGCTTAGCCTTAGTCGACATCGATAACTTCAAGCGAATCAATGATGAACTTGGCCACGACGAAGGCGACCGTGTGATCGCTGGTGTTGCTAAGCTTCTGCAAGACAGCCTTCGTGGGACGGATTTTGTTGCACGTGTCGGAGGAGAAGAGTTTGCACTCTTGATGCCACACACCTCACTGCCAGAAGCAAAGCGCGTATTGGATCGCTTACGAATCGAGATTGAGCTAGCGGCCGGAACTAAGGTAACAGTGAGTGTTGGCTTTACGGATTTAACCAGTAACAGTACTCGCTCATACAAGTGTGCGGATGTTGCGCTTTACGAATCTAAATCGTCTGGCCGTAATACGGTCTCTATGTGTCCTAGCTACGATGATGTCGCTTAGGTTCGCTTCTATCTAGTCCTGTCTTCTATTTGCTTCACCTCTTCAAGTCGCGCCCCGACTCCTTTCCCTCTTTTTATTAGGAATCTCACTTTTGAGCGACCTGTGTCACAAAATCTATACAGTTAGACTAAAGTCTAATGTTGGTGGAAATTTGAGCTAAAATGAACAGTAAGTAAACTACTTTGCTTCAGATTACATCGTGTTAAACGATGTAATAAATAGAGTGTTTACCAGATGTAAAAGGATGACACCGTTAACTTAATTCAGCTGGTTAGCTAGCCTTATCAATAACTTGAAAGGCAGCAGTAGAATTAGGTTAGCTGGAGCAAGAGTTTGGGGATCATACAGTCTGGTTAAAAGAGGCGTGGTATGTTTGTCGATTTTTTAGTTAGGTTAACCATAGGCACATTAGCCATTCTTGGCTTTCAACTTAGTGCATTGTATTTTTTACCTATGGTTGTGCTGCTCAATACTCATCACAAAGAGTTTTTTGGGTGGTAGTTCAGTCGTGGTACTGGAAACAAAAAAACGGAGCCGCTGGGCTCCGTTTTTATTTGGTTAGAATCTATCTTGGCATCATGCCGCTTCGATAACTTCTTCAATTCGTTTCATTGAACCTAGTAAGTGTTGATCAAGCAGTTCTGTTGCTTGTTCTACATTCTTAGAGAGTACTAGTTTCATGATCATTTCGTGCTCATCAATATTGAACAGATCATCTGATGCGCTTTCTGCAGACATAGCGAGGAAGCGGTAACGTTTCACTTGGTTAATTAGGTCATCAAAGAACTTAAACATGTTCTCTGAATCTGCACCTTCAAGCAGTGCGACATGGAATTGCTGGTGGCGCTCTTCCCATTCTACACAGTCAAACTCTTCAGATACGTACTGTACTCGCGATAGTTTATGGTAAGACGTTAGTACATCCAGTTCCCAGCTCTCATCACCTGCTGCAATCGCTTTTTTAAGCAGAACCGATGATACAACACGAAGGCTTTCGTATAGGTCATTCAGTTCTTTCTTTGATACAGGAGATACCCAGCAGCCTTTTTGTGGCTCTAGCTTTACGTATTTGCTCCAAGATAACTGTACCAAGGCTTCGCGAATAGGGGATGCGCCAACGTTGTAGCGTGCTTTTAGATCAGCAACAACAAGCTTTTGGCCTGGGGTTAACTCACCATTAAGAATATCTTGGCGAATCATCTTTGATACTTTGTCAGTGAGCGTAGGACTAGACATTACAAACCTCATCTATATATGATTTCTAGTCTGCTAATCCGTCTCTTAGAAAGAGTCAGTTGGAGGTTAACAGTACGTAGTTCTATTGTGATTGATAATACAGCGTACTGAAAAGTTAGGCAAGATTTTGTTTCATAAAAAAAGAGGGCTGAAGCCCTCTTTTATATTTTATGCGAATCGGTTCATTCTTATAGAACGTGAACAGATGCCGTGTTTGTAGTACCAGAAGCTACTAGAGCACCAGAAACCATAACTACGATGTCGCCTTTGTTACCTAGGCCAGATTGTAGAGCGATTTCTTTACCGTTGATGTAGAACGCGTCTGTGTTCTCGATAGAGTCAACAAGAACTGGCTTAACACCTTTAGTAAGAACTAGCTGTGCAGCTGTCTTTTCGTTAGTTGTTAGAGCTAGGATGTTTGCAGTTGGGAAGTACTTACGTACTGAACGTGCAGATTTACCGCCTTCAGTTGCAACAACGATTAGAGGAGCAGCTAGCTTCTCTGCTGTGTCTACAGCGCCTTTACATACTGCTTCAGTGATGCGTAGACGTGGGCTGTCTAGACGAGAACCTAGCTCAGCTTTAAGAGCTGAATCAGTACGGTTCGCGATTTGAGCCATGATAGTAACAGCTTCAACTGGGTACTTACCTTTAGCAGTTTCACCAGAAAGCATTACTGCATCAGTACCATCCATGATTGCGTTCGCAACGTCACCCGCTTCAGCACGAGTTGGACGTGGGTTGCTGATCATAGAGTCAAGCATTTGAGTTGCAGTGATAACCATCTTACGTGCACGGTTACACTTCTCGATCATCATCTTCTGAGCGAAGATTACTTCTTCAGCTGGGATTTCAACACCTAGGTCACCACGAGCAACCATGATGCCGTCAGAAGCTTCAAGGATTGAATCGAAGTTATCTACACCTTCTTGGTTTTCAATCTTAGAAATGATGTGGATGTTCTCGCCGCCGTTAGCGTTTAGAAGCTCACGGATTTCTTTAACGTCTTCTTCTTTACGGATGAAAGAAGCAGCAACGAAATCTACGCCTTGCTCACAACCAAACTTAAGGTCAGCTTTGTCTTTCTCAGAAAGAGCAGGAAGTTGAACAGAAACGCCAGGAAGGTTAACACCTTTGTTTTCGCCTAGAGCACCGTTGTTAAGAACTTTACACTTAACTTCAGTTTCTGTTGTTGCGATAACTTCCATTTCGATTAGGCCGTCATCAACAAGGATAGTGTTACCTGCTGTTAGGTCTTTAGCGAAACCTAGGTAAGTTACTGCTACTACGTCTTTGTTACCAACAACTGTTGCGTCAGTTGTGAAAGTGAACTCTTGACCAGCTACTAGATCTACGTCGTTACCATCTTCAAGTTTGATAGTACGGATTTCTGGACCTTTAGTATCTAGAAGGATAGCAAGTTGCTCACCTTTGTTTTCCATTACTTTACGGAAGTTCGCGATACGAGTGCCGTGCTCTGCGAAATCACCGTGAGAGAAGTTAAGACGCATAACGTTCATGCCAGCATCTACTAGTTCAGTTAGCTTCTCTACAGATTCAGTTTTAGGGCCAATCGTACATACGATTTTGGTCTTTTTCATGGAAGGTACTCTCCGGTAAGTATTGTTACAATTTGAAATTTATTTAAGTTCTGAAGATTGGTCCGCTACATCAACATTTTGTGCCTGTTGTGTAAAAGCGCGGGACTTCCAATATGTCCTTCAGAGTTGTAAGTCTTTCATCAATTTTAGTCATTTTATGACTAAAAGATTTTGATTCAATATCGGTTTTCTGTGACTTACCCCACTATATAGGGGGTAAGTTGCAAAAAAATAACAGTCAGTTTTGTAATTTTTTTTCTTTTCGGGTGCGGATTCTACCACCTAATGAGTTCAATATCACTGCTTAACAATTGTCTTAGGACAAGGTTTTATCGCTATTTATTAATTTTTTGGATCAAAATAAATGGACTAAATAGTTTCGTTGTAACTATAATATGTTTCATATCGAAACTTAATGGCCTTTTTTAAATGTCGAAACGAAACACCCAGCTCAGAAGACATGCAATTTCTAACCTAGTGAATGAAAAAGGGGAGGTTAGTGTTGATGAATTATCCGCTAAGTTCGAAACCTCAGAAGTCACTATTAGAAAGGACTTGGCGTCTTTAGAGAAAAACGGTCAGCTTTTACGCCGTTATGGTGGTGCGATTTCGTTACCGAAAGAGGTTGTCAACGAAGAACTGGGTCAACAAGTTTCGACTCGAAAGATTTCATTGGCAAAAGCCGCTGCAGATTTAATTCGCGACCATAACCGCATCGTGATCGATAGTGGCAGTACGACCGGTGCTCTAATTCAGCAGCTTAATGCTAAGCGTGGCTTGGTTGTTATGACCAACTCATTGCACGTTGCTAATGCGCTTAATGAGCTTGAAAGCGAGCCGACGTTATTAATGACTGGCGGCACTTGGGATACCCATTCGGACTCTTTCCAAGGCAAAGTTGCAGAGTCGGTACTTCGTGCTTACGATTTTGACCAACTATTTATTGGGGCTGATGGTATCGACCTCGATAGAGGCACAACCACGTTTAACGAACTGGTTGGCCTGAGCAAAGTAATGGCTGAAGTGTCACGAGAAGTGATCGTGATGGTTGAGTCGGAAAAGGTGGGACGAAAGATCCCGAACTTAGAGCTGGCATGGGAACACATTGACATCTTAATTACCGATACAGACTTAGGCGAAGAATCCAAAGCAAGTATCGAATCACATGATGTTCGAGTGATCCTGACCGATCCAGCGTAAAAACAAATTTAAGTATTATGCATTTACCTTCCTATAATTGATCTTAATGAAGATTTGGCCTTTGCTTGCTGCCAATAGGAATAAAACAAAATTGATGGAGTGAAACTATGTGTGGAATTGTTGGTGCAGTAGCACAGCGTGATGTAGCTGAAATTTTAGTAGAAGGCCTTCGTCGTCTAGAATACCGTGGCTACGATTCAGCTGGTGTCGCTGTCGTCGATACTGCATCTAACCTAACTCGTGTACGCCGCCTAGGTAAAGTACAAGAGCTAGCTGACGCAGTAGAAGAGCAACAAGTGATTGGCGGTACAGGTATCGCTCATACACGTTGGGCGACACATGGTGAGCCGTCTGAAGCGAACGCACACCCACACATGTCTGGTGATATTGCCGTTGTACACAATGGCATTATCGAAAACCACGAAGCACTGCGCGCTATGCTGCAAGAGCGTGGTTACGTATTTACTTCACAAACGGATACAGAAGTTATTGCTCACTTAGTTGAGTGGGAACTTCGCACTTCAGCTTCTTTGGTTGAAGCGCTACAGAAAACAGCAAAACAATTAGACGGTGCGTACGGCACGGTTGCGGTTGATCGTAAAGATCCTAGCCGTATCGTTGTAGCTCGTTCTGGTAGCCCGATCGTTATCGGTTTTGGTGTCGGCGAGAACTTCCTTGCTTCTGATCAACTGGCGCTACTGAGCGTAACTCGTCGCTTCATGTACCTAGAAGAAGGTGATGTTGCTGAGGTAACTCGTCGTGATGTTACGGTATTTGATGTAGCGGGTGAGCGTGTTGAGCGTGAAATCGTTGAGTCAAACGCTGAACACGACGCAGGTGACAAAGGTCAATACCGCCACTTCATGCAGAAAGAGATCTTCGAGCAGCCAACAGCGCTGATCAATACAATGGAAGGCCGTATCTCTGACACTTCGGTTATCACTAACGCGATCGGCGTTAAAGCTGAAGAGATCCTAAGCAAGGTTGAACACGTGCAGATCATCGCATGTGGTACGTCTTACAACTCAGGCATGGCAGCGCGTTACTGGTTTGAATCTCTAGCTGGCGTAAGCTGTGACGTAGAGATTGCTTCTGAATTCCGTTACCGTGATTTCGTTGTTCGTCCGAACAGCCTATTGGTGACTCTGTCTCAATCTGGTGAAACGGCGGATACGCTTGCTGCACTTCGTCTTGCAAAAGAGAAGGGTTATATGTCTGCAATGACTATCTGTAACGTTGCGGGTTCTTCACTGGTTCGTGAATCTGATTTTGCCTTCATGACTCGCGCAGGAACAGAGATCGGTGTTGCTTCTACTAAAGCTTTCACAACTCAACTAGCAGCGATGCTGATGATGGTAACGTCAATTGGTCGTCTACAAGGTCGTATCAATGAAGAAAAAGAAGCGGAAATCGTTCAAGCACTTCACCAACTGCCTGCTGATATCGAGAAAGCATTAGCGTTCGATAAAGAAATTGAAGCACTGGCACCTGATTTTGCTGATAAGCATCACACACTGTTCTTGGGTCGTGGTGAGTTCTACCCAATCGCGATGGAAGCGTCTCTTAAACTGAAAGAGATCTCTTACATCCACGCAGAAGCATACGCAGCTGGTGAGCTTAAGCACGGTCCTTTGGCTCTTATCGATGCAGATATGCCTGTAGTCGTTATTGCACCAAGCAACGACTTACTAGAGAAGCTGAAATCGAACGTTGAAGAAGTGCGTGCTCGTGGCGGTCTACTTTACGTATTCGCTGATGAAGATGCGGGCTTTGAAAGCGATGAGAACATGAAGATCATCAAGATGCCTCACGTAAGTGAAGTAACAGCGCCTATCTACTACACAGTACCGATGCAGCTGCTGTCTTACCATGTCGCACTAATAAAAGGTACCGACGTTGACCAACCTCGTAACCTAGCGAAAGCGGTAACCGTTGAGTAATCGACAGCTTATCTAAGAAATAGATAATAAGAAGCCCATTCAGTGATGGGCTTTTTTATGTCCGTTAGTTAACGATCAGTGTTAGAGCTAGCTGTAGCGTCATTAAGCGCTCAGTGCTTGCTCTAGGTCAGCCAAGATATCGTCGATGTGCTCGATACCTACTGATAGGCGAATCATCTCCGGTGATACACCGGCTTGTTTCTGTTCCGCTTCGCTTAGTTGACGGTGTGTCGTCGAAGCTGGGTGACAAGCGAGAGATTTCGCATCGCCAATGTTAACCAGGCGCTTGAAGATTTGCAGTGCATCATAGAAGCGAACACCGGCTTCATAACCGTCTTTTAAACCAAAAGATAGAATGGCCGATGGCTTACCTTGCATGTACTTTTCAGCGAGTGGATAGAACTCTGAATCAGGTAGGCCAGCGTAACTTACCCAGCTGACTTTCTCGTGTTGCTTGAGGTATTCTGCTACTTTCAAGGCGTTCTCTGTGTGTCGCTCCATGCGCAACGACAACGTCTCCAAACCTTGCATTAACATGAAAGCATTCATAGGTGACAGTGCTGCACCTGTATTACGCAGGGGAACCGTTCTAGCACGACCAATAAACGCAGCCTCACCAAAGGCCTCGGTATAAACCACGCCATGATAAGAAGGCTCTGGCTGATTAAATACAGGGAAGCGGTCTTTGTGTTGTGCCCATGGGAATTTGCCTGAGTCGACAATCACGCCACCTAACGTTGTACCGTGACCACCCACGTATTTAGTTAGTGAGTGCACCACGATGTCAGCACCAAAATCGATAGGTTTACACAGCACAGGTGTCGCCACCGTATTATCAACAATCACAGGTACACCTTGTGCGTGAGCAAGTTCTGCAACACGTTCTAAGTCGATAATATTACCTGCTGGGTTACCAATACTTTCACAGTAAACCGCCTTGGTTTTTTCATCGATCAGTGCCGCTAAGCTTTCTGGTTTATCGTCTTTAGCAAAACGAACTTCTATCCCTTGGTTTGGCAGCATATGAGCAAATAGGGTGTAAGTACCACCGTAAAGCTGAGGCGTTGAAACAATGTTGTCACCGATTTGCGCCAACGTCTGAATCGCATAGTTGATCGCAGCACTGCCTGCACTCACCACTAAGCCTGCAATTCCACCTTCTAAGGCTGCCATGCGTTTTTCCAACACATCATTGGTTGGGTTCATTATACGAGTGTAGATATTACCTGGCACCGCAAGGTTAAAGAGGTCGGCGCCGTGTTGTGCGTCATCGAATTCGTAAGCAACGGTTTGGTAAATAGGTGTCGCAACCGATTTGGTTGTTGGATCAGTGTCGTAACCGAAGTGAATCGAGAGTGTTTCGTCTTTCATGAGTCTTCCCTGAACTATTGAGCGATTGATGTACTCTCATATTGCCGATTTTTTTATAAAAGAAAAGTATGTTTAGTCACAGAGAGGCAATTGGAATTGTGTGCGGGACTATTCGTTTTTGGTTCGGAAGTGCAGGGCGTGATTGGTACGGAACCAGAAAAGCAAAAAGCCAGAGCAGCGTGAACTGTTCTGGCTTTTCTAATTTGGTGGCCCCTCCCAGATTTGAACTGGGGACCGAACGATTATGAGTCGTGCGCTCTAACCACTGAGCTAAGGGGCCGTAGGGCATAGATTATAGGGGAAGCATTCAGTGGTGTCTAGACACTATAAGGGGCAATTCCGCTTACATCTTAGCCACTTAAATCATACGGATAAAAAAAAGGTGAGCCAACGCTCACCTTTTCTTATTGTGCGCCGAGCATGGCGTTGATCTAGGAGGTGAAAGTCCTCTACGGGCTCAGT